>CBINHQ010000130.1:0-6389 GCA_966250475.1 uncultured Chitinophagaceae bacterium | reverse complement strand
GGCAAATACGAATAATAACTTTGACGTCACCGTCCCCCAATTGACTAATTGACTAATTAACTAATTATCTAATTAGCTAATTACCTCTTCGTCTTCAATTTCATGTAGGGCAACCGCAAGATTATTTGTCTTAACAAAATTGCACCAATGGCAGTCTTCCTTGCCGCAGCCGGTGTAAAACTCCCTCGCCCTGATCTTCTCCCATGTTTGCGTGATCTGGTTGATAACAGTCTCGGTATCCTGCGGCGTGATGACGATCTTCTCCTTACGATAGATCTTCTTCTTATCTGGTTCGATAAAATCAAACTCCGTGCTCACTACCTTCCAGTCCTTTTGCTCGTAGTTGTCGACCAGGAGTTTGTAGAAAACAGCCTGCCTCCAGTAATCACCCCCGAGAGGAGTCTTGTCTGAAGGGCCTTTCAATTTGGGCAATGCATTGTCCACGTTGCCGGTCTTGTAGTCTACCACATTCGCTGACTTGCCGTCGAATTCAATCTTATCGAGCTTGCCCTTCAGCGGCACTCCTTTCACAACCACATTGCGAATGTTTCGCTCCACCGCAACGACCTTGTTGAACGACAGCACATACTTGTCGTAATAATTTGAAAGCACGTCCAACCCGTGTTCCATCTTCCGGTCGAACTGTTCTTTGGTGAAACTCTCCCTGTGACGATTCATGTGCCATTGAAAATCGGAAATGAATTCCTCCTTCGTTGGAAATTCGGCGGGAAGACCCTTCTCCTTCTTCGCAAGCATCTTCTTGAACAACATCTCAAGCGCATAGTGCACTGCGGATCCAAATTCGGCCGCCTCATTCTTGGGCGATGGAATTCGAATGAGATTCCTGAAATAAAACTCGAGCGGACAATTAAGATAATTGTTCAACGCCGTCACGTTCATCACGAATTTGTCGAGGAGCCTGTCCACATAGTCCGATTCGATTTTCTCGATCTCGGGCATGTGACTGATTCCGAAGTGCAGCGACTGGAATTCGGCAATCACTTCGGGACTGAGGAGAACAGGCTGCACGGGCAGTTCATACTTGTCCTGTATCTCTGCGATGAACATCGAAGGCTCGAGTTCCTTTCCGTCTGTCCTGTATTTTGAATAAGAAATCGTGAGGTATTGCTCCGCCCTTGTCAGCGCCACATAAAACAATCTTCTCAATTCCTCTTCCTCCGCGTGCTTCGGCAGCGAACTGAACAATGTATCGGGGAAACTGTATCCTCCGCCCGGCTTGCGCTTCTTTTCCCAGAATGCGGTGTTCGCACCAGCGAGGAAGACGTGTTCGAATTCCAATCCCTTCGAGCCATGCGTGGTCAGCAGGTTCACACCTTTGTCGGTTCCACTCACCTGCACGAGGGGAAGCGGAAGGTCTTCCTTCTCCATCAGATCGATGATACCCACGAGATCCTTCAATGCCATGAACGGATTTCTTCTCGTCTCATCCTTGATAAAATCAAACAGCCCGCTCAGCACCTGCATGAACCAATGCTTCTCGGGATGGTTCATGATGTAGCCGATGATGTTTCCTTCCCGAATTATATTCTCAAACAAAGTCTGCAATGTGATGTTGGGCACATCGGCAATCCATTTCTCGAGAAGCGCACTTGCCTTCTTCAATCCTTCATGCGGACCGGTAGAGAACAGGTCGCGCGGCGCGGCATTCGACTTCTCATACAGAAGCCTCCTCAGCGAAGATTTCTCGCCGGAACGCTGATTGGAATTCTCGATGCTCAGCTTTGCCACCTCGAGCGGGGGAGTGCCGAACCAATCGTAGTGCAACAGTTCGAACAGCATCTCATCGCCTCCATACGGCGTGTCGTGTTCGGCCGCAAGGTATTTGAGGATCATGATGATCTTCTGCGCGAGAGGAATGCAAAGTATATTCCTGCTGCGCTTGCTATAGACCGGAATGTTCCGGAGCTTGAAGTATTCGGCAAGCTCTTCGCCATACTTGTTTTCCTTATAGAGAATGCCGATCCTTCCCGGAGGAGTCCCTGCGGCGAGAAGCTTCTCAACGGAGATCGTGATATCGATCATCTCGTGGCGCTGCGTCTCATATTCCTTGATTACCGGTGTATGAGTGAGGTGCCTGATCTTCTCATTGCTCGAGAGTAATTCTTTGCTCAACCCATCGAGCTGCTTGACGAGTCGTTCTTCGTTGCGATTGATCAATGCCTTCGAGATATCGAGAATCGGCTGAGTAGAACGATAATTATTCGTAAGCACAACGGTCATGAGATCGTTCTTGTAACTGTTAGCAAACTCGAGCATGTTCTCCACGTTGGCGCCCTGGAAGCGATAGATGCTTTGATCATCGTCGCCAACAACGAATACGTTTGGCTTGTCCCAATAATTAATCAGGAGTTGCACGAGGCGATTCTGCGTACCGCTGGTGTCCTGGTATTCGTCGACGAGAATGTATTGGTACTGCTCCTGGTAGCGGGCGAGCAGGTTCTTGTTTTCTTCGAAGGAACGAATCACCCAATTGATCATGTCGTCGAAGTCGTAGCGATTTTTCCTGCGCATCATTTCCTGGAAGCGATTGAATTCTCCAACTGCTGCACGCAGCTTCTCCATTTTTTCCTTCTCTGCTTCGATCTTGTCTTTTTTGAGATCGCCGGGTTTGTTCTCACCGTGCTTTCTTTTATAAATGAATTCCTCACGGGTTGGGAGCGATTCAATGTATTGATCGATGCAATTGCTGATGTGTTCGGGCGTCCAGCCCTCGCGCTTCATTGTTCCGAAGAGGGAGTTGAGGTTGTTGATCTCGAAGTACACATCACCGCGATACCTTTTCAACGGGTGATTCTTCGGAAAATCATCAATCAATTGCTTAAACAGTTCGATGCGCTCGAGATCGGATATCGGATCCATGGTCGTCTTCTCGAAAAGTGAAAGATTCTCCTGGATCACCTCGTTGCAGAATGCGTGGAAGGTGTAGATGCCGACCTTGTAAGCATCTGGACCGATGAAATCGAGCAGGCGCTTTCGCATCGCGATAACGCCGGCCTCGGTATACGTGAGACAGAGAATGTTGAAGGGATCGGTATCCGTGTCGAGGAGAATCTTGCCGATTCTCGCGGCGAGGATTTGTGTCTTGCCTGTGCCCGGTCCAGCGATCACCATCACGGGTCCTTCGATGTGATCAACTGCCTTGCGTTGTTGTTCGTTCAGTCGTTCATAATCCTTCCTGAACTTTGCCTCTAATCTCTCTTTGTTAAACATAATGGTTCGAAATTAATTAACTAATTAACTAATTAGCTAATTAAATAATTACTTAGCACGACGTTTCATTTCCTCCACGGTCATCACAATCATTCTTCCGATTTTTTTTCCGTTGCGATAAGTGATCACCTTCATGGTGGATGCATCTTTTGGAACTTCCAGCGGGCCGGTGTATTTCGGATAGAATTCATCCGGGAAGGAATTGTCGAAGCTGTAGTGAATGTCGAGCCCCTCAACTTCAGTTGACATCTTCATGATGATGGCGCTGTCCTTTCTCCTGCCTGGTTCGAAGATGGGATCGTACATGGCGGGAGAGTATTTGATTTTCGCGGCATCGAATCGTTCGAAGTGGCGTTCGACGCGAACGATGAAATCGTTCCAGTCTTTTCGCTCCGTGGGCGACCAGAGACATTCAGCCACTGCGAATGCACGCGGCCAGAGCATGTATTGCGCATGACGCATGTTGTAGATCTGTTCTGTCCAGAGATTGCCTTGACCCCCTTTAATTAATTTTGGATCGACGCCTTCGGGCAAGGGATCGAAGCGATAGGTCTTGCTCAAACGCAATGAAGCGTAGACGGGAGGTTCGATCACGCGATCGCCTTGCATGTAGTCGAGGTAGACGAAGTCCGTTGGACTCATCACAACTTCATGTCCCATCTTCGCGGCTTGGATTCCGCCTTTCATGCCGCGCCAGCTCATCACGGTTGCGTTCGGTGCGAGTCCGCCCTGGAGGATTTCATCCCAGCCGATCATCTTCTTTCCTTTCGAGTTGATGATCTTCTCCACGCGCTTCACGAAATAGCTTTGCACTTCGTCGAGGTTCTTCAATTTCTCGCGTTTCATCAACGCTTTGATCTGTGTGCTCTTCTCCCAGAAATTTCTTGCTGTTTCATCGCCGCCCATGTGGATGTATTCGAAGGGAAAGAGTTCAGCCACTTCGGTGAAGACTTTGTCGAGGAAGTCGTAGACTTTTTCATTCGCGGGACAAAGCGTGTTGTCCAGAGTGCCGTAGAAGTGTCCGCCGGGAGGCCAGATCATGAAACGCTCGCCGGAGTTCACGCGATAGTTGCCGGGAGTGCAGGAGAGTTCGGGATAGGATGCGATCGCAGCGAGGCTGTGTCCTGGCACATCGATCTCGGGCATGATTTGAATGAATCTGTCAGAAGCGTATTGCACGAGTTCGCGGATCTGATCCTGCGTGTAGAAGCCACCGTAGTTCCTGGGTTCGTCGGGTGTGGGAGGAGAGAAGGTGCCGAAGGTGCCGGTCTTCTCCACGCGCCAGGCTCCGACTTCGGTCAGCTTTGGCAGAGATTTTATTTCGATGCGCCAGCCCTGATCGTCGGCGAGGTGGAGGTGGAGAATATTGAATTTGTATCTCGCCATGTTGTCGATGAAGTCTTTCACTTCATCTACGGTGAAGAAGTGGCGGGCCACATCGAGCATGAGTCCGCGCCAGGCGAAGCGTGGATGATCTTCGATCGTAACCGCGGGCATGGTCCATGCGATATTGCTTTTCGAATCTGCCATGATCTCTTTCGGCAGAAGCTGATAGAGCGTTTGGATGCCGTAGAAGATTCCGGCGGGCTCGCTTGAGCTGAGCGTTACGCCGGAAGAAGTCACGTTGAGGCGATAGCCTGCGGGCGGATTGGGAATTGATTTATCGAGTTTGAGTAGAATGCTGTTTGAAGAAGATTCGTTGCCACGTTCGAGAGAAACATCCAATCCGGTGGAGGATTTGAGTTTTTCCTGGAGTGATGTGGCCATGCGGGTGAGTTCGGGGTTATCGGTGGCAATTATCTTCAGTCCGGATGCGAGTGTGAACGCTCCGGACTGAGTTTGCAAAGAAACCGGTTGCGGGATGAGCGCAGGCGGCTGGGGTTGGGTTGTGGTCGGCGCAACCTGGGTACAGGATGTGAGTGAAAAGAGCAGGCAGGTGAGTGCGAGGGTGAAATTCTTCATTTGTAAAATTGAATTTGTTACAAGTTAATTCAAAATGGCGTTGTGGTGACTAACTAAACTGTGAAGGATGCGTGGCTGGCACAGTTTTGCCGGAATTATTAGAAACATTTGTTATGGAAGACAAGAAAAAAACGATGCCCAATCCGCAACCGGATGAGCATGTGCGGAAGACGCAGCCGATGCAGAAGAATCCGGGTCAGTCGAACAACAACAGGAATACGGGTGCGATAAATAGCGGGAACACGATTAATCGGGGGCAGGAAGGTAGAGGTGGCGATTTGACTGACAAGCGTTGAGGTGAGATGCTTTGAATTTAGGACCATTGTACGCAGATTTAATATGATTGCTTATGATGAATTATGATCGATCATAACAAATCATAAGCAATCATAAAAAATCCGTGTCCCGTGGTCCAGCCTAAAAGGCTACCCCGGCATTCGAGAAATGTATTTCTCAATCTGCTTGATCTGGCTAACGATCTCTGGCGTAGTAGGCTTCGCCGCCTTTGCCTTGCGGAAGAAATCCTTCGCCGCTCTGAACTCTCTTTTGTTCATCATGATGCTGCACATCTGCAGGTATGCGGCCGCTTCGTTTTCTTTATCCGGCAGGCCTTTCCTCAGTGCGCCGCGGATGTAGTTTTCCGCCTGGCGGAGGTCGTTTTTCTGCATGGCGATCATTCCCATCTGCAGCATGGATGCGCCTTCGGCTTCCTTCATTGGCATGCCAAGGTCGAGGCCTTTCTTCATCATTTTTTCTGCGCCGTCGAAGTCCTGCTTCATCATGGCGATGTTGCCTCTGAGCGTGAAATAAACAGAGCGGATCGGCTTGTACAGCAGGTTGGGGAATTTGATTGAGTTCAGCACTTTTTCCGCGCCTTCCATGTCGCCTTCTTCCATGTATTCCTGGATCAGCCTCAACGGACCGAAGAAGAAGTGTCCGAGTACGAGGATGAGTCCGACCAGATAAAGCGGAAATGCGGGCCAGAAGCTGCTCACGAAGTTCACATACACACCCGCCACGATCATCACGAGGCCGATCCAGAGGCGATATTTTATGAGGAGATTATAGAATTTCATTCTCAGGCGTTTTTAAGGGCAGCAAAGATACGGTTTAAGGGCTGGACGATAGGGTTTAAAGGTTTAAAATCCTTATTTTTGCCGCCCGTCAGCCTACGGCTGGCTTGGTCCCGTAGTTCA
>CBINHQ010000129.1:0-6396 GCA_966250475.1 uncultured Chitinophagaceae bacterium | reverse complement strand
GTTAATTAGATAATTAGTTAATTAGTTAATTGGGCAAGATGATTATGTGGCTGGACTATTGTACGCGGATTTTGTATGATTGCTTATGATTTGTTATGATTGATTATTATAAATTATAGTTTATTTGACAACTCAAGTAGTTTTTTAACCGCAATGCACGCGAAGGATTGCTCGAAGAACGCGGAGGGATGCTTCAAGTGTAATTCACTAATTGGCTAATTAGTCAATTAGCTAATTCCCTCCGCGCCTCCGTGACCTCCGCGGTAAGCCCCGCGGCGAAGCCGCCCGCACCGAAGGTGCAATTAACTAATTAACCAATTATCTAATTAACTAATTACCGCAGACTATCCACCCTCGTCGAATCCACCATCCTCCGCTTCTTCCTACCCCCAAAGAACTCCCTCAGGTTATCAAACTCCTTACGGTATGCTATCGACGCTCCCGAGCGTTTATTTCGCGCCGCACCGGTGGAGCTCGTTGTGAGATAGTCCAGATTCTGCCGGTAGAAGAAACTCGCACGGATCGTTCCGCTCTGATTGATCAGCCACTCCGCCGTTACATCCGGCAGGAACTGCACGTTTTGTTGTATCGTGGATTGAAGAGGTACGTCCAGTGTCGAACCCAGCGTTACCACAAATCGATCTTTGAAAAGCGAAATCGGCACATTCACATTAAAATTACTCTGATTGATGCCGAAGTTGCCCGCGCCCTGGTTCTCGAGTAGGTTTCGATTGTACACCGAACCACTGAAGTTGATGCTCACATTATCTGTCTTCAAAATCTTCGCGAGCTCACTGTTAAGTTTCTTGTTGATCTCGTTGAAGAACAAACTCGAGAGCGTAGTGTATGTGAGTGTACTGATAGCTGAACCAATTCCATTCGTCTGGCTGTTCTCCGGGGGAGCGAAACTGTTGAATACGATCAGATAGGTAACCTGTCTGTTGAGTTCGTTCTCGTTGTTCTCAAGTTGAAGAATACTCGATGCGACTTCGAAATCACTTGTCACCACACTGTTCGGACCGAAGTCAAGGTCGAAGCTAAAGTCGGGCTTGAAAAGTTCTCCTGTCAGGTTCACAATCACATCCACATCTTCACGCTGTCTTGCCAGCGACTGATTCAGATTGAGTGCGTTCACCAACGGAGCGAAACTTACATCTTGCGCACTGTACACTGCTTCAAAGTTGATGCGTGCAGAATAAGGATCGCCGTTCCAGGTGATGTTGTTACTTGTACCCTTGCGAATTCTGAATGGACGTTTGAAGATGGATTGGAAGGTGAAGAGGTATTCTCCTTCTTCGATGTCGAACCTTCCTCGCATAGTGAGCGGTTCGTTGGTGCCGGAGTGAATGTTGAGAGTGCCCGAACCTCTTCCTTTGATTTCATCACCTGTGAGTTCATCGAGTACAACGCGTACGTGCACCATCGGGTTGGCGGTCACGTCCACATCGTAAATGATGTTCGACTCGCCAGACCTCAGTGTGCTGTCTACCATTTCCCTGCCATAAACCCTTTCAACAAGAAAATCCGCAATGCCCGACTCCCTGCTTTCAGAAGAAGGAATGGTGATCATGCTCGTGTCGGTAGTGGATGCGATAGCATCGATCTTCATGAACATGTCTGACTGCGGACCGGAGAGCGAGAATGATCCTGTTCCCTTCACTCTTCCGTAGAATTGTTTGTTGTCGCGATAGCTTGTGTTCAGGAGCAGCACAGGCCGGTTCTCTTCGTCGGTAAGGGTCATCGGTTTCCTTGTGGATACGCCGAGATCGTAAAACATATTTTTGAATGCATTATGCTGAATGCCTCCCTTCAGGTAGATGGGATTGTTAGTGGCAGGATCGGTGAGTACAATTCCTTCGAGGTTGATGAGGGTAGGGGTGAGCTCGAGCTCTGTATCATTAATCTTATAAAAACACTGGGTGAAATTCACTTTGAGCCCGGCATCTCTCAGCATTCCTTTGCCGGTCACCGCCAGGTCTGAAAACTCTCCCTGCAGTTTGAAGTTGCCCGTCACGTAGCCCTGAATGTCCGAGAAGATGTTTCCGAGAAAACGCTCCAGCACATCAAGCTGAAATGTCTTTGCATCGAGTGTGATTAAGTTTTCCTTCGCGCGTTCGTCGTCGAAGAAAATGCTGCCATCGAAGCTGAGGCTGCGCTCTTCGTTAAGCGTTTTTCCTTTTGCCAAGAGGTTCTTAGTCTTTCCGTCGTAAACTACAGTTGCGCGAAGATCGCCGAGTGAATCGTTGTCAAGCCGCAAACTTTCCACCAGCAAATCAGGCTGAGAAGTGATATGCAGGTTGTTCATGGGATCTTCCACGAGCACGGTGCCGGTGAGCAAGCCTTCGAGCCTGTTCCTCGGCATGATCAGTGGGGCGATGTCGCCAAGGTTTACTTTTTTCATGTCGACGACGAGATCGTTCCAGTCGCCGGTCGAAGAGAGTTGCGTCCCAAGCGTGATCTCCTGGTTGCTTTCCTTGAGAACGAGTCGCCCCGATGCCGGAATGTTCCTGCGGAATTCGAGCTCACCGCTTTCATCGATCGTCCATGTCTTACCATTCACTACAAAGCTGGAAGGATCGAAACCGATCTTCACTCCATCGCTGTATGTGAGCACTTGCGCGTTGAGACTCGCCTGGTACAATTCAAGGTTCGATCCGGTGTTGATGTTAACGCTCGATGAATCATTCGTGGCGTTCACATGGAAACTTGTCATCGGAACCTCGAGGCTATCTCCAATCAGCACACTCGCTGCATTGCCGGAGAGCGAGAGTGAATCACGGTTTCCATTCGCCTCAACCTTCACACCCGCGAACTGGTAATCGCCGATGGTGAATTGCGGCACATCAGCATCAAGCTTGAGTACATTGTCGCGCGTGTCGAGATATCCGCGAATGCGACTGTTGTTGAATCCTGCAAGACTGCTGTCGAGCAACTGAATGTATTCATCAACGTACTGAGTGGTGATGTCGAATGTGAGCGACTGATTTTCAGGAATACGATCAGGCGGCTTTATGTACGCGGGATAATACCTGCTGAGGAATGTTCGCACCGCATCAGGCAGATCGCGAATGCTGAAGTCGCCCGTCACGGTTGCTTCGAATTCATTCGAGCGCGTGCGCAGCGTCTTCACATTATTGGTGTATTCCGAAGAAAGCACGAGAGAATCGAATGGAAGCCGTACGCCATCGCGCATTAGCGAAGCGTCGGAAATGGTGGCATAGCCGAGAAAGTTGTCGATGTTATCACCCGTGAAGTTCATGTTGAACTTTCCGAGAAATGAAATGCTGTCGCGCGTCAGTTTCAAATTCTTCAGGTTCGCTTTCTCCACATCGGCAGTGAAGTTGAAGAGCGGCACATCGCGATTAAAATCAATGAGACCGTTCATGGTGAATTCTACTTCGGGGTCAACAATAGATGCAATGCCATCGAAACGCTTCTTCTCGAGCGTACCATTAAGTTCGATATTGGTATAGCGGTAATCGCGAAAATCTAGATAGTTGATCTTTCCGTCGAATTGTGCGCTCCTTGTTTCTTCTTTGAAACCGCGTCCCTTGAGCGAGCCGTTCATCGAGATGGCGCCAATTTGCGGATCGTCGATGAATTCGCCCAACTTAAAATCTGAGGTGGAAACAGTACCTGAATATACTGGCTCCTGTCCCACGGGAAGCTTCATGTTAACGTCGCTGCGCACAGTCCCGAGGTTTGTCTGCAGTGTACCAAATGTTACGAAGTCGCGTATGAAACCTGTGAAGTTTCCTTTGAATTTTAAATAACCGAGTTTCCGGAGATCGGGAGTAGTGACTCTTGCAATTTCAGGGAAGAATGAAACCGCATCGCCATATGTTGTGCGAAAATCATTCGCCTGGAAATCGATGAAGGTTTGCTCGATGTCGGGTAGTCCGGTCAGGCTGATGTCTCCATTGAGCAAGGTGTTTTGTCCCGCCTGGATCACTAAATCTCTTCCAAACAAATCTTCCACCGTGCCGCGCACCGATCCTTCAAGAGTGATGTGCTTATTCCAATTGGCTAGCTTGGGTGCAAAGAGTGCGATGTCGTCGCTGTCGATCTCCGAATCCCTGAAGGTCGCCTGCATGTTTACTCGACTGAGGAAGACAGCCATGTCTCCAAAATCATCATAACTCATCCTGAAGAAATTCCGGATGCGGCTGTTGTTGGTTTGCAGGTCGAGATTGGAGAATGCCATCTCCTGTGGAGTAAACTTCAGGTCGGCCTCCATATTGCGTACGAGCAGTCCGCTTCGTTCTTTCGCATCGAGGTTGAGATTTGCAGTTATTGTATCCTTTTCCCATAGAAGATTGCGGAAGCTGGCGTTGATGTTGTCGAAGAGAATATGCTTGCCATCGAAATAGCTGAGCGGTGCGTTGTCGTTCTTATCTTCCTGGAAACTACCATTTGTGATGGAAAGGTTGTTCACTTGCATAACCCAACCTGCGGAATTCCATTTCAGAACTGAATCGACCGGTTCGGGAAATTCTACCGGCTTATCAACCTTCGGGCGCTTGCCTGCGTAGCTGTATTGACGGAATATGGGATCATCAATCGAAAGTGAATTGATGGTGATGAGTTTCTTTGAGAAGTTGAGATCCTTCGCATCTAGGCGCAGACTGCCGATCGAGGCATGCATGTCTTGCCCTATCCATTCATCCTTTTTAGAAAATGCGACGTTGTTGAGGCTGATTTCTTTCAGGCTTAATTGTATTCCTCCTTGTTTGGTCTTGCCAGAAGAAGGAGTCGAAAAATAGTCGAGGATGAACTGGTGATTCCATGCGGCGTCCGAGCGGTGCATGCGGACAATTGCATCGTCCATGCCCACATATTTTAGTTCTACGTTTTTCTTGAGGAAGAACCAGTCGGTGATGCGAACTCTGATCTCACCGGCGTAGAGGAGAGTATCCTGTTGGCGGTCTTCCACCAGCACGCCTTGTAAATGCATTTTGTTGAAGAGGGAGAAGTTCACTCTCTTAATCTCGATCTTTGTTTGCAGGTCACGAGAGAGGCGATCCATTACCTTTCCCGTAATCCAGTTCTGACCGTAAGGAGTCTGAATGAAGATCCAAACGGCGAGGATGAGAAAGAGCAGCGTCAGGAAGAACCACAGTAGTATTTTCTTGAATTTCCTCAGGTTCAGCGATTTATTGTAAAATTAGCCAAATAGGCGAAAGTATTCTTCTTTATCGCCCTCAGTATTAATGTAAATTGCTAATAAAAGATCGAATGAAGAAGCTGCTCATCATAATTTCACTTTTCTTTCTCGGTAGCGCCGGGGCGCAGACAAAAACCACGAAGCCGGTGCTGGTGATTCATGGCGGTGCGGGCACCATACTCAGGAGTCAGATGACGCCCGAACGAGAGAAGGCATACACACAGGCAATGCAGGCTGCACTTGACAAAGGATATGCCATTCTCGACTCCGGAGGAAGCGCACTCGATGCGGTGGAAGCAACGGTGCGAATGCTCGAAGACAACCCGCTCTTCAATGCTGGAAAGGGTGCGGTGTTCACAAATGCCGGAGCGAATGAACTCGATGCATCCATCATGGATGGAAGCACGCTAAATGCGGGGGCAGTGGCGGGTGTGACAACTATTCGCAATCCAATCACTGCCGCGAGGACGGTGATGGAAAAGAGTCCGCATGTGATGATGGCGGGCAAAGGAGCGGAGCAGTTTGCAAAGGAGCAGGGCCTTGAACTAGTAGACCCGTCCTACTTCTACACCGAGTCAAGATGGCGAGGACTGGAGAGGGCGCGAAGGAATGATTCATTGAAAGCAACACAAGCGGATACTGCAGGAAAGAATGATAAAACATTCAGTGATTTCTATAAATCTCCATCGGGCGAATGGCTCAGTAAACACGGAACGGTGGGAGCGGTTGCGCTTGACAAGAATGGCAACCTTGCAGCAGCGACGAGTACGGGAGGAATGACGAACAAGAAATTCGGACGCATTGGCGACTCACCTGTGATTGGTGCAGGCACCTATGCGAACAACAAAACAGTTGCGATCAGCAGTACGGGATGGGGTGAATACTTCATCCGACTCGTGATGGCGAAATCGGTGAGTGATATGATGGAGTTTGGTGGAAAGAGTCTGAAGGAATCGGCGGATGAAATGATCATGAAGAGGCTGCCGGCCTTGGGTGGAGATGGAGGATTGATTGCTGTAGATAGGGAAGGAAATATCGCGATGCCGTTTTGTACGGAAGGAATGTATCGTGGATACGCACGTGGAAGTGAACGAGTGGTCCTGATCTATAAAGATCAAACTAATTAACTAATTAATTAATTAGCTACTTAGCTAATTATGATTTATGCTGATCGGGGGAGAACCTCCTGAAATATTCAAGAGTAAACACGGGATTGATCTTTTGATAAAACT
>CBINHQ010000128.1:0-6423 GCA_966250475.1 uncultured Chitinophagaceae bacterium | reverse complement strand
CTCTTCCGAAGGTCTCTTCCCTTTAATATTAATCTCGAATTAATTCGACTTCACAATCCTTATCTGCTGATTCTTTCCTTCATTGTCGTAACCAAGGTTCACCACATAGATACCTGCAGACTTACCGCTGAGGTTTATGCTGATCACGTTGGTATTGCTTCCATTGAAGGTCTGCTTCCAGATCGCCTGACCAACCGAGTTGAACACGGTGATGTAGCGCAGGTCGCTTGGAGCTTCTACGAACCAGAGGTTGAACTGCTCAGAGAACGGATTCGGAGCAGCGATCACTCCTTCAGCCTTTAGCCTTGCAGGCAATGTGCGGCTGCGGAAGTTCACGTTGTCGATATACACGTTGTTCTGATTGTTGTTTACGTTGCGGAACACAACCTGCAGCGGACCATCAGGAGCGAATCCTGTGAGGTCGATCGATTCTGTTCTCCACAGATGCTGGCTAACCGGCTTGAACTCGGTAGCCTGCGGATAGTTAGAGTTGTTGATTGTCTGCAGATCAGCACCCCACTTCTTGTAAACTGAAGTGAAGGTGTTACCACAATCCCTTGTAACAAGTACCTCCAGTGTATCCATTCCTACTGTAGTTGTACCTGGATAATTCCTGGTTGTTGCAGCGAGGTCGAATGTGAGTACCACTGAGTCAGCACCACTGTAATCCATCACCGGAGAGTAGAGCGCGTCTACCTGGCCCGGAGTATAGTAAGCGAAGTTGCGCATGTAAGCGGAACCGTTACTGTTCTTACCGAGACCTGCCTTAGTCCATGTGATGTTACCATCGGAGTTAGCCACAGCCCATGAATTGGGAAGTGTAGCAGCTTCGAAAGTTTCTACGATTGGAGCTTCAACATTACCTGCTACAGATGCTGTCTTAGTGAGTGTATCGTTAAGCAGGTACTGGTCGCCGGTGCCGCTTACTGTTACAGGGTTTGAAGTGTAAGCGCGGATCGCGTTAACACCGGCAGCAAGAGTGCCTGAAGTAAGCGCCACGTTCATTGTAGCTCCCGGAGCGAGGTTAGCACCTGTCACGTTAGTTGTAACAGCCGCGCCTGTTCCGATTCTGTACGATACGTCGAACGCAGTCACAGTTTCCGTACCGTTGTTGCGTACAACAGCAGTTGGTGTGTAAGCGCCTTCGCAAAGTACATCTGGAGTTACATTAACCACCTGGATATCCCTCTTGAATCCAGGGATGATGTTGATGTTATCAATGAAGATGTTATTACCCCAGTCGCTCCTGTTTTCAAACTGAACGATCAGGTTGCCACCCATGAATGTGCTGTTGAGGTCGATAGTTTCTCTTCTCCATTCTTCCTGTGTAGGATTAACAAAGGCATCAACCATTGAACCACCGGTGGAAAGTGTAGCGCCTGACTTGCTGAATACCGGAGTGAATGTAACACCGCAGTCAGTCGATACAAGTACTCTCAGCCTGTCGAGTGCGCCAGGATAGTTCTTGTGCGCTACATCGAAGCTGATGGAAACGCTTTCCGCATCAACGGTATTAACAGGAGGTGATTCGAGCATGTCGAGATGGCCAGCTGTGTTTGTTGTCCAGTTGTCGATGAAGGCAGAGCTTGTGCTCGACTTACCAACAGGGGCCTTGACCCATGTGATGGCATTGTTGTTCGGGTTGCGGCGTGCCCAGTTAGCTGGCACGAACTGCGCTCCTTCGAATCCTTCAATCACGCTTGGAACAGTTACAGGAACTGCGAAGCTGCGAGTGATGGTATCGTTGGCAGGAGTTCCGTCAGGACCAGGTGATGCAGTGATCGGATCAGTCACGAACAACTTGATTGTGTTGTTTCCTGCTGGCGGGTTGAGGTTCGGGAAGCTTACAGTTGTAGTCTGACCCGTAGTCAAAGGTATGTTGTGAGTCTGGTATACCGGCGCTGCGCCATTGAGAATGTATCCAACCTTGAAGCCGGTTACGAGTTCACCTCCGTTGTTCCTTACAGTGATTGAAGGAGCAAATGGCGGAGCGCACTCTGTATTGTTCGGACGATGAACAGCAGTTACCTGCATGTCCTTCCTTGGCTTCAATGAAACGTTGATGTTATCGATCCAAACTACGTTACCGAAGTCGTTCACATTGCGGAACAGGATCTGGATGCTTCCTGCGCCGAAGAGGTTGTTACCAACCGATGCGCGCTGGCGAACCCAGTCTCCTGCTGCAGGTGTGGTGTAGTAGCTGGTAGTAGATCCCGCTGTTGCAAGAGTTGCGCCCATCTTTTCCCAAACTGTAGTGTAAGAAGCGCCGCAGTTGTTTGAAACGAGGATCTGCAACTTATCATTAGCCCCAGGGTAGTTCTTGTGAGCCAAATCCCATTCTATGAGTATGGAATCGTTCGACAGAAGACCTGTAGTGGTGATCACGGTTGTACCATAATCATCATTTGCACCCGGTGCATTGTAAGTGTAGTTATCCATTGCCGTACCACCGCCAGGGTTACCTGGTGAGTACCATCCCCACGTGGTTGCACCATCGGGGTTGATCACGCTCCATCCTGTAGGCAGGAATGCAGCTTCGAAATCATGAGACACTGGAAGTGCCGCAGGCGCAATCTTGGTGAATGATACAGTAGACGTATCGTTGTCCGGATTAGCATCCACCAATCCATTTGGAAGTGTGGTGTGAACCTTCAGCACGTGGGTGCCGTTGGTTGGAACCGGAAGCGCATTGAGTGTGATGTTGGCTGTCTGGCCTTGAGCAAGGTTACCTGTCCAGTTCTGCGTAACGAGTCCTGCACCGAGGCGTACATTAATTGTAGCCGAAGTAAGCGGATTAGAACCGAGGTTCTGAATCGTTACTACTGGAGTAATCGGTGAGCAGGCTGTAGTGAATCCTGCAGGAGGATTAACAATTGCAGAGATGCGTGCATCGTTACCGGCAGCTGGAGCAGGCGGCACACAACCATTCGAAGTGGTGAGTCCAACTCTGTCAGGTGCAGTTGTGATTGCTGTCATCATGCGTGCTGCCTGGTCCTTTGTGAAGAGGATCATACACCTGTCGTCTGCGTAGTCCATGTGGTTTTGCCACATTACACCCGGAGCTGAAGGAGAACATGAATTCGTTACAGGAATTTCACTTGCATCGGGACATCCGAAGAATGGTCCGTTAGTGGGAGGGGTGTCAGCGCAGAAATCGCTCAAAGTACAGGAAGGATTTCCACTGTTGTTTGGACCCCATGTGTGAGCAAGATTGAAGTAGTGACCAATTTCATGCACTGCTGTTTTAGCTCCATTGTAGAAGTCGAAGTGATAACCACCGCTTGACATGCCAGGTCCGGCACCGAACGCGCGGTAATCATTCACGAAGCCCTGGTGAGGATCGTTAACGGGCCATGTGCCGGGAGTGTAGGAATAACCGAGGAGTCCTGAGTTACCTCCGTTCACCACCCAGATGTTGAGATACTTCGAAGGATCCCAAACGATCGTGTTACCCGGAACGTTAGTACCGTTGTAGATCGTGCTGGTCTCTGTACGGGTGATACCGTTCGTGGGAAGATCGGCAGGTGTGCGTTGCGCAAGGCAGAACCTGATCTCTGAACGGCCATAAGTCGTGCGGAAAGGCTCATACACCCTGAGGCTGTCCTGGTTGAACGGACTTCCACCGTAGTAGAAGTTTAGCGTGTCAAGCTGGCTCTGGATAATTGCATCAGTTACGAGTGCCTGCTGAGCAGCAGGGAGCAACACGTGTACAACAACAGGAACTGTGATGATTTGCTGAATACGTGCCTGAGGATTTTCCCTCTGCTGCCTTTCGGCTTCATTGAGTAGCTGCTGTGTTCGTGAGTACCTCAGCCTGGCGCTGGGGTCGGCCTGAAAGGCCTCTTCCATCAACTCAAACGTAGGGCACCAACGCTGTGGAGAAGTCACCTGGGCCGGCGGTCTTTGTTGATTGGAATTAAGTAGCGCAGGCTGTGCAGAAGCACAAATCGTGATAATAGAAAACAGCCCTGCTACGAGTAAGTAGGTAAAATTTTTCAAAGCAGTGTAGTTTTTAGTTAAGAAATGGGAATTTACCTTATAAAAGCGGCTACAATTATAACGAATAATATAAACACCGGGAAAAAAATCTTACCGGAAACGCATACCCGAACACCCAATCCCGGCCTTTAAAGCGCGGGGTTGATTCGGGATGCCCAATTACCTGCGTCAAGTCAACTAATTACCTATCTTTCGCCCCCAAAAAACACCACCATGAATATCAGGTTTCGCCTCACGGTCATGAATTTCATGCAATTCTTCATCTGGGGTTCATGGCTCATCTCAATCGGCCGTTACCTGGGTGAGGGACTTCATTTCACTGGTGGCCAGATCGGGGCCGTTTTCTCCACATTGGGAATTGCTTCACTGATTGCCCCGGCTATAATGGGAATCATTGCCGATAAATGGATGAATGCAGAGCGCGTATTCGGTCTCTGCCACTTGCTGGGCGCGGGCACATTGATCTGGGCGACAACAATCACCGACCCGACCTGGATGTTCTACATAATGCTGCTGAACTCCATGTTCTACATGCCAACCATCGCATTGAACAACACGATTTCTTACATTATTCTCGAAAGAAACGGACTGAATATAGTTAAGGACTTCCCTCCGATAAGGGTGTGGGGAACGGTGGGATTCATTGCAGCCATGTGGGTGGTTGACATCACAGGATGGAAGGCTACTAACATGCAACTCGTGTTGAGTGCGGCGAGCGCTATCTTCCTAGGATTGTACGCCTTCACCATGCCGAAGTGCCCGCCGTTGAAGTCAAACCAGAAGAAGACCCTGATGCAGGCTCTCGGCCTCGATGCGTTTGTGCTTTTCAAGAAGACACAAGTTGCGGTGTTCTTCATCTTCGCCATGTTCCTGGGAGCGGCGCTACAGATTACGAATGCATTCGGAGGACAATTCCTCAACAGCTTCACTGAAACGCATCCCGATTCATTTGTGGTGAAGCATGAGATCATCACGCTTTCCATTTCGCAGATATCGGAATCGCTGTTCATCCTCGCCATTCCATTCTTCCTGACAAGGTTTGGAATAAAGAAGGTGATGCTCTTCAGCATCTTCGCGTGGGTATTGCGGTTCGGTCTCTTCGGCATCGGCAACCCTGCAGAAGGTTTATTCTTCCTGCTTGCATCGATGATCGTGTACGGAATGGCCTTCGACTTCTTCAACATCTCCGGTTCGCTGTTCGTGGAGCAGGTTGCACCGCTTGGCATCCGTGCAAGTGCGCAAGGATTGTTTATGCTGATGACGAACGGGCTTGGAGCCTTCCTCGGCGGACTCATCAGCGGATGGGTTGTCGATTACTTCACCGTTTACGAACAGACTACCAACATAGTGCTTTCGCGCGACTGGCAAAGCATCTGGTTCAGCTTCGCAGGTTATGCACTTGTGCTTGGGCTGATCTTCCCGTTTGCGTTTAAGTACAAGCATGTTACCAATTAACATTTTAACTAATTAGCGAATTTGCTAATGAACTTTCCACAGGCTCTTATGTTATTAGAATAGGAACTAAATTTGCAGTCCTATTTAAAAAACTACTCAAATGGCAAAAGAATTTAATGATTCCAATTTCCAGACAGATGTACTTGCATCAGATAAGCTGACCGTGGTTGATTTTTGGGCTGAATGGTGTGGTCCCTGCCGTGCGATCGGACCCGTGATCGAAGAACTTTCAAAAGAATACGACGGAAAAGTAAATGTGGGAAAGGTTAACGTGGACAACAACCCCCAGGTTTCCATGAACTATGGCATTACTTCAATCCCCGCTATCCTGTTCATCAAAAACGGACAGGTGGTAGATAAACTCGTAGGCGCCCAGCCGAAAGGAAATTTTGTGAAGAAGATAGAAGCGCCCCATTAAAAAAAAAACGGCAACGCCGGGTTTTTTTTAAAGGTGCGCTTCCAATTAGCTAATTAACTAATTAACTAATTAGCTAATTGTACTGAGACTTCCAGTTCAGGTGCATCTTCCAGGAATCTTATCATCTCTTCATTCATCTCAAATCCTCTTGTTGAAATTAGATTTGCGCGAAGGTTCTTCGTTGGTTCCACCAATACAAACTTTAGCGAGCATGAGCCGGGATTGTGTTGCAAATTTCTTTCGAAGAAGCTGACTTTCTCTTTGTCCAAATCATGCACATTCGCGGCGATGCAGACCTGCTTGGTGAGTGTCTTCTTCATTGTCTCCGCAAGTGAAACTGAAGTAATCCTGAACTCGGGTTCTTCGCGGTTGAAGCGTTGCTTGAAAAAACCATGAATCAAAACTGTTCCTCCGGGTTGAAGCAGCGGAGAGAATCGCAGGTAGTCTTCATTGAACAAAACAAAATCGGTCTTGCCTGAATAGTCTTCAATCACGAAGCTTCCATATTTGTTTCCGCTTCTCGCAACGCGATGTTGGGCGTCTGCAATGAG
>CBINHQ010000127.1:0-6424 GCA_966250475.1 uncultured Chitinophagaceae bacterium | reverse complement strand
AAGAATGCTGCGTGCGGACCGCCGTATCCGAGAGGAACGCCGAACCTCTGCGCGGAACCAACTGCCACATCGGCTCCAAGTTCGCCGGGAGGAGTGATAAGCGTAAGCGCGAGCAGATCGGTTGCCATTGCCACGTATCCGCCGGTTTCGTGTACGGTTTCGATAAAGCCGCGATAATCTTCAATTGATCCTTTATCATTTGGATACTGCACGATCGCACCGAAGAATGTGTTGTCGATTGATGCGTTCCTGTAATCTCCAAATACGAGTTCAATTCCAACAGGAGTTGCACGAGTGATCAGAACGTCTTTCGTCTGAGGAAAGATATCTTCATCCACAAAGAACTTTGGTCTTTCGATATGGTCATGTCTGTTGAGTGTGTTGAAGAACATGGTCATGGCCTCTGCGGCTGCGGTGGCTTCATCCAGAAGGGAAGCATTCGCGATGGGCAGCGCAGTCAGGTCGCTTACCATCGTTTGGAAATTCAGCAAGCTCTCGAGTCTTCCCTGTGAAATTTCAGCCTGGTAGGGAGTGTACTGTGTGTACCACCCTGGATTCTCGAAAACATTCCTGAGGATCACAGAGGGAACAAGTGCTTCATAATAGCCCTGGCCGATGAAATTCCTGTAGACTTTATTTCGGAGTGATACTTCTTTGATATGCGCGAGGTATTCGTGCTCGCTCATCGCGCCGGGGATATTCAGCAAATTTTTAATACGGATGTTAGCGGGAACGGTCTTGTCAATTAAGGTATTGATATCCGGCTCCCCGATAGTTCTGAGCATCTTCTCCCGTTCTTTTGCATTGGGGCCTATATGTCTGGGAAGGAACTCATTCGCCTGCTGTTCGAAAAGGTTCATGTGAAGGGTTAAAGTGAAAAAAATTGACTGTTCTGATCCTAAAAGCGCTGCAAAGTTAGGGGCTGGGAGGGGAATAAAAATTGATAAAAAACACTGGGGAAAGGTTGACTGCCACGAAGAAGGCGGGATGAGGGATGGGAGTGTGGGATGAGAGATGAGAGATGTGGGATGAGGGATGAGGGATGAGGGATGAGGGATGAGTCTTTAGGCTAAGGATTCTACGGTTCTAAAAAAGTCTTCAATCCTAAGTCCCTCATCCCTCATCCCTCATCTCTCATCAACTGTAAACTCTATGAATCTTACGATTTCCCTGACCTTCGTCAGGGCGGGCTTGCCAACATCAACTACCTTTGCCCCATGTCTCTCCCCACCTCATGGCAATCCCGCAGTTCCGACCGGCGGAAAATCTTTCAGAAATTTCTGAGACGGGCGGATAAGAACAAGGCGCTGAAGCTGCTACCGGAACTGCATATTGAAGCGTTCGAAGAGGTGGACTGCCTGCAGTGTGGGAACTGCTGCAAGGGTTATTCTCCCCGATTCAAAACTCCGGACATCAAGCGTATCGCGAAGCATTTGAGGATGAAGGAAAGCGTTTTTATCGAATCCTATTTGCGGGTTGATGAGGATGGAGATTTCGTCACCAAGTCCTCACCTTGCCCCTTTCTGGGAGAAGATAATTATTGTTCGATTTATGAGGATCGTCCCTCGGATTGCGCCCGCTTTCCTTATTCAAACGAGGATGTATTCATTAAACGGCAGGCGCTCACGTTGAAGAATTCGGAGTTTTGTCCGGCGACATACCTCGTGCTGGAGAAGTTGATCGAGCGACTGGGCACGAAGGGTTAGTATTAATATTGAAACTTTCGAAGTGCAGGGGCTTTGAACCAGCTCACGATGACCACGCCGAGAGTCATGGCTCCGCCAAAGATCACTGAAGGAACCACGCCCAATATCTTCGCGGCTAGACCGCTTTCAAATTGTCCAAGTTCGTTTGATGAGTTAATGAACATTGAGTTCACGCTCATCACCCTTCCGCGGATGCTGTCTGGTGTGCGCAACTGCAGGATGGTGCCGCGCACCACTACGCTGATGCCATCGAGCATGCCGGCGAGCATTAGCAGTAGGAAGGAGAGGAGGAACCACCTCGAGAGCGCGAAGAGGATGATGCAGAGTCCAAATCCGCCAACAGCAAATAGTAGTTTTCTTCCCTGGTTCTTCTTCATGGGGTAGAGTGTAAGCAATATAACCACGGTGATCGAACCAATATCAGCCGCAGCGTTTAGAATTCCGAACCCTCTTGCACCTACGTCGAGAATGTCCCGTGCGAAGACGGGAACCATCGCCACCGCACCGCCGAATAATACGGCGAAGAGATCGAGTGTGAGTGCTGCGAGCACTTCCTTGGTGCGGTATACGAATCGCAAACCTTCCTTTACGCTTTCCCAGGTTTTTTGTTCCTTGTTTGTATTGGTTGGAGGCTTTGGCTTCATTCGCGTCATTATGAGCAGGCTGGTGAGAATTACGAAACAGATCACGAGCAACGTGAAGTGAATTCCGATCCATGCGATCAGCAGCCCACCTATTGCGTGACCCATCACCGAAGCGGAAAGAAAGGTTCCCTGGCTCCATGAAATGGCGTTCTGTAGATATGATCTTGGAACAATGGAAGCAATCACTGCGTTGAAGATAGGTCCTGTAAATGCTCTTACGATTCCTGTACAGAAAATGATTCCATAAATGCCAAGCACGACACCTCTGTTGCCGAGTTCATTCAATGCAAAAGTGGAAGAAAGAAAGAAGAGTACAAGTGCGCAGCAGATGTAAAGCGACATACCGCGAAGCATCATTCTACGCTTCTCGCTGATGTCCATTACGTGACCAGCGTAGAGCGCCAGAGATAAGGCGGGAACTACTTCTGAAAGGCCAATGAGTCCTATGCTGAATGGATCATCTGTAAGTGAATAGACCCACCAACCCACTAGCGTGCCCATCATACGCAGGCCCATGATGAAGAAAAATCTTCCAAAGATGAAACTCCTGTATTCGGAGATCCTCACTGCGGCGAGAGGATCGTGTGTAATCTGTGGCTGCGGTTCTTCCATAAAGGATGATCAAAGATACTTCCGCTCAGTGACTTTGAAGAGACTGTGGAGTTTCCTGCCATGAATTGTTATGCAATGCCGGGTTCCCAATCGGCGATGATGTCGTTTTTTTTGCAATAAATTTCCAAACCTGTTTTCAAGGACGATTTCAAATAGTTGGTCCAACGTTTAATTCACGCTAATCCCCGGCTTTTCACCGGAAATTCTGCGTGAAAAAAGCAGTCGTTGGCGGTCCTTTTCTCTTGGTTTAGAGTAAGTGTAGAAAGTATTTTGCATTTGACTGATCGGTGAATCCGTGCGTGATGGGAGCTATAGCTTTTCGACCAGTGGTTGGTTGGGGCGATAGATTGAGGTAGAGCGAATTTGATTGCTGGGCCTTGAGGTATCGGTATGCACCTAATTGGAATTTTGGCAGGTTGGAAGGCGGGGGAGGAGGTGGCCGGGGAGGGCCCACGAGGCCGCTCGAACTGCAAACTTTTGAAAACTCACTCAACCATCCATCCACCCATCAGCCTTCACCAAAAATCCCACCATCACAAAGGAAGAAGCCAATCACCCCATCACCAGGCATCTTCGCCACCAAATTCTGTACAATCACGCCTTCCTAACTTCTAAGGTAGCACTATGTAATGCTGACCATCCCCGTAATCCTTCTCCAGTGCTTCGGTCACTACAGCAAGATGCTTCTCATTGCCAAGAAAGTCTGCATTCGAAGCGTCGATAAAAAGAGTTTTGATGTTATGCTGTTTTATATAATGCGTGTAAGTCTCCTGAATGTTGAAGAGGTATTCATCTGGAATATTCTGTTCGTACGGCCTGTTACGCTTGCGTATGTTCGCCTGAAGGCGAGTGACAGGAGCGTGGAGGTAGATCAGCAGGTCGGGTTGCACGAGTTGTTGATGGATGATGTCGAACAGGCGTTGGTAGAGCCTGAACTCATCGTCCGGAAGTGTGACTTTTGCAAATAGCAGGCATTTTGTAAAAAGGTAATCCGAAATCGTCAACTCCTGAAACATGTCCTTCTGTTGAAGCAATTCTTTGAGTTGTTTGAACCGTTCCGCCATGAAGAACAATTCGAGAGGAAAGGCATATTGCTTCGGGTTTTCATAAAACTTGGGAAGAAAAGGATTGTCAGCGAATTCTTCGAGGATCAACCTCGCGTTGTAATGTTTCGCCAGCAGATGTGTCAACGTGGTCTTCCCCGCGCCAATATTGCCTTCGATTGTTATGAAATTATATTTCATGAGTTGTGTGAACCTTAAACTTTTTAACCTTTAAACTCTTAAACCAAACTTCAAACCTCAAACCCCAAACCGTCAAACCTCCTCCCAAACCCTGGCCCCCAACCTATCCCTGCAATCTTCAAGCATTTCTCTCACCGTCTTCTCCAAAACTGGATGCACGAAATCCGAAGCGATTTCATTCAGCGGCACGAGTACAAACCTGCGGTTTTGCATTTGCGGATGGGGGATCTTCACGTGGTCGGTATTGATTATTTCATTTCCATAGAAAAGGATGTCGATGTCGATGGTACGTGCATCATAACGGGCTTTGCGTGTTCTGCCCATGGCCAGTTCGATTTCCAGAATTCTTTCCATCAGCAAATCCGGAGAGAGTTCCGTCTCGATGGCCAATGCCTGGTTCAGGAATGAGGGTTGATCTTCCTTACCCCAAGCCTCGGTTTCGTAGATGGAGGACAGCTCAGTAATTTGTCCGCAGGTTGCAGCTATGCGGTCCTTCGCAGATTGGAGCGCCAATTCCCTCTGTCCGAGGTTAGCTCCTGTTATGATGTAGGCAATTGCCATGTTACCGATGTGCGTTAGTGTAGTTAAAAATCAACTAAGGCCAAATATCACTATTTTTACCAGCATTCAACCTGGCTTATCATGGGTAGTTTTTTTAAGACCTTCTTTGCCTCGCTTTTAGCGTTGGTGGTATTCTTTCTTCTGGTATTATTCTTCTTCCTTGCGGTGATTGGAGGGCTGACAGCCAGGGAGGCTCCACAGGTGGCGCAACGATCGGTGCTGGTGCTCGACCTCGGGCAACACTTTGCAGAACAGATGAAACCCGATCCTTTCGGAATTCTAAAGAAGAGTCCTTCAGATGTACCCGGACTACACGACCTTGTAAGGTTGATCAATCGCGCGGGTGTTGACGATCGCATATCCGGCATATATATCATTGCCAATGGGAATGCCAACAGTTTTTCCGCCAGCGAAGAGATCAGGAATGCATTGCTGGCATTTAAGAAGTCGAATAAATTCATTTTTGCTCATGGCGACATCATGACGCAGGGTGCGTACAGCGTGGCGAATGTGGCAGACACAATCACACTCAACCCACGTGGATATCTTGAATGGGTTGGATACAGTGTGCAGTTAGCATTTATTAAAGGAACACTCGAGAAGCTCGATATCCAACCTCAAATCTTCTATGCTGGAAAGTTCAAGAGCGCTACCGAACCTCTGCGTGCTGAGAAGATGAGTGAAGAAAATCGCTTACAGACTTCCGTTTGGCTCGGCGATTTGTATTCCCACTTCCTTATAAATTGCGCAGAGGCAAGGGGAATTGACACGACCACCCTTCAAAATCTTGCGAATGAAGGAACGATTCGCACTGCAGAATCCGCTGTCACGCATAAGTTGATCGACGCAGCATGGTACGACGACCAGGTGAAGGATGCGATCAAGGCAAGACTCGGAATCGATAAGTATCATAAGATAAACTTCCTCTCCACAAGCACATATTATGCTTCTTCTCTTAATCTTGGTAGGAGGGGTGATGGAATTGCGCTCATTTACGCGGAAGGAAATATCGTGGATGGATCGGGTGGCCCTGGAATGATCGGAGGTGATGAATACCGCAATCTCATTCGTAAGGCAAGGCTCGATAAGTCGATAAAGGCGATAGTGCTCAGGATTAATTCCGGAGGCGGAAGTGCACTCGCGAGCGAGAACATGCTTCGAGAATTGATACTTGCTAAAAAGGAAAAGCCAGTTGTAGCAAGTTTCGGCGATGTCGCCGCATCAGGTGGTTATTACATGGCTTGTGCAGCTGATAGCATCTTCGCTTTACCAACCACCATCACTGGATCAATTGGTGTATTTGGAATTGTACCTAACATGCAGGGGTTCTTCAATAAAAAATTGGGAATAACTTTCGACGGTGTGAAGACAGGACAATATGCGGATGTTGGATTTCACCGGCCACTCACAGAGAATGAAAAGAGAATGGTACAGGCCGAAGTTGACCTGATCTATTCCACTTTCAAACAACATGTAGCCGAGGGAAGAAAACTCGATACTGCATTCGTGGAATCGATCGCCCAAGGTAGAGTTTGGACAGGCATTCGTGCGAAGGAGATTGGTCTCATCGATCGTTTCGGAGGAATTCAGGACGCGATCAAATCAGCTGCGAGCCTTGCCAACCTTACAGAATACCGCGTGCGTGAATACCCCGAGC
>CBINHQ010000126.1:0-6456 GCA_966250475.1 uncultured Chitinophagaceae bacterium | reverse complement strand
AACTGTCAACGGTCAACTGTCAACGGTTAACGGTCAACGGTTAACTGTCAACGGTCAACTGTCAACGGTTAACGGTCAACGTTTAACGGTCAACGGTCTACCGTCTCATCTCCCATTTAACTAGCTATCTTTACTCCAATGTTCCTCCTCCACTTCCTAAACATCTTCTTCTTCGTCTTCCACACCGCACTCACGCTATTCAATATCGTGGGGTGGGCATCGAAGCGCACTCGGAAGTGGCACTTGTTGACCATGGTGCTTACGGCAGCATCATGGTTCATTCTCGGCATTTGGTACGGATGGGGTTATTGCGCGTGTACGGATTGGCATTGGGATGTGCGGGAGGCGCTGGGTTATCACGATCGTTCAAACTCATACATCCATTTCCTCATTCTCAAACTCACCGGCCGCGATTTGGATCATGGCCTCGTGGAGAAAGGGACGTTGTTTGTTTTCCTGGCAGCAGCGGTGCTTACGGTTTGGTTGAATGTCAGGGATTGGATGAGGAAGAGAGGTAGTCGTTGACCGT
Source organism: uncultured Chitinophagaceae bacterium (assembly GCA_966250475.1). Lineage (GTDB taxonomy): Bacteria > Bacteroidota > Bacteroidia > Chitinophagales > Chitinophagaceae > CBINHQ01. Next base: position 5,927 of record CBINHQ010000126.1, on the reverse strand, counting down.
GGACAGTTGACAGTAGACCGTGGACAGTTGGCCGTGGACCGTTGACCGTGGACCGTTGACCGTGGACCGTTGGCCGTGGACAGTTGACAGTGGACTGTAGACAGCCTTGGGATGAGAGTTGAGAGATGAGAGATGAGGGTCTTTAGGTTGAAGAAGCTTGATTATTTTAAAGACTCTTAAACTCGAAGACTCTCATCTCTCATCCCTCATCTCTCATCGAATAGACGGTCTACGGTCAACGGTCTACGGTCAACTGTCCACGACCTTCACACTCACTTCATTCAAAACCTCTTCCAAATTCTCTCTCTTCACCTCATCCAAATCATTCCCCATCTGCTCCCGCACCACCGGATCCTTCTCCGCCTTTACTCTTAATTTCATCGCTATCCTGTCGATGAAGTTTAATCTCGAATGGATCAATCTTCCCCGCAGGAAAAATACCTTTATGTTGTCTTTCACCTTTGCCGGAATGTTATCCGCGACAATTTTCTCGTGCTCGCTTTTGTTCTTCGACCCGCAAACGATGAAGAGATAAACACTCTTCCCTTTCAACGACTCTGCGTTTATCTGCAGCCACTTCTTGATTCTCAGTTTGCCATAATACACAGGCGTGCCAACGATCAGGAATTCGGCTTCGCTTATTTCTCCCGGGCTGGTCTCCACCGCTCGTGTCACAGGAATTCCCATCTCTTCTCCCAGCCATTCGGCATATTGCCGGGTAGAACCATATTTCGTTTCGTAAATAATTAGTCCGTTCATATTTGTGGTTTATTATGATTTCCGCACCCTGACTTCCGTCAGGGCAAGCCCTCACCTGACTTCCGTCAGGGCAAGCCCTCACGCTGACCTCCGTCAGGGCAAGCCCTCACCCTGACCTGCGTCAGGACATGCTGTTCCCTGCTCCCTGCTCCCTGTTCCCTGCTCCCCCTGACCTCCGTCAGGGCAAGCCCTCACCTGACTTCCGTCAGGGACAGATGTTCCCTGTTCCCTGTTCCCTGCTCCCCCTGACCTTCGCCAGGGCAGGCTGTTCACTGTTCCTGGTGTAGCGCCATCACCGGCACCTCACTATGCAACACCAACTTCTTCGTATGGCTCCTGTGCGTCAGCATCTCAATCAGCTTGTGTCTTCGTGGCAACACGATCAGCAGATCGATATTATTTTTCTCTGTGAAATCGAGAATGCCTTCATCTACATCATCTGCTTTGATGAAATGATACGTTGGATTGAGATTGCCTATCATTTCCTGGAGCAGACCTGACTCAAACACGGTCTCTGGAGAAAATTCTTTGTAGGCGCCAGTATGGAGTACATGAAGCTCCGCATTGAAGTCACCCACCAGCATTTTTAATTCCTTATCGGGAATTGTCTCTACAACCTTTTCGAGATCGCAGGCCAATCCAATCTTTTTAATGCTACCAAACTTTGCGGATGCGGGCACGGCAATTAGCGGCCATGGCAGATGCTTCATCGCATTCACTGTATGGCTGCCGAAGAGGAAGCGTGCGGCGGCAGTCTTGCCTTGTGCGCCGATAACAACTGTATATGGTTTCACTTCATCGCAGAGATCCTTCAGTTCTGAATAGAAATCACCGATCCTGCATTCGCTTCTGATCGTCACCTTACCACCTGCATATTCCTTTAGTTGTTGCAAGGCTTGTCCAATGTGCTTCTCCGCATCATGTCGAAGATCGTCGAGATTGAATGCAACCGGTACCTCGCTGTAACTCACAGGAATCTGGTATGCATGAAACAGAATGATTTCAGCGCCGATCGCTTTTGCCAGTTCCACTGCATAATGAGTGGCATTTGTGGAGGCGGGTGAGAAATCGGTGGCGACTACAATGGTTTTCATGATCGTTAGGTTTTGTTATTAATCTCCGGACGATCCACCTGTTTAACTTCTACAAATTCTGCTCCATGTTTAATGATTTCCCTGTCCGGTATTATTAGCTAAGCTAATGTGTATTGTTATGGAATTACGGTGACAATTATCAGGAATTGAAATGATACCTGTCATCGGACAGGCCCCATTGCCGACGGTAGCTTTGCGGTTGTTGGATGTGTTTTAGTTGCTTCAATGTGGTATCAATTTTGAGCAATAATTTTCTTAACCAATAAATGTAAATGTTATGGGCACACAATTATCAAGACAGAGTGAGGCCGTACCTTCTATGTTCAATGATTTCTTCAGGCCATGGAACGAATGGTTTGATAATGGTGGATTCATGGGTCGCACACTTTCGATGCCGGCCGTGAATATTTCCGAAGCAAAGGACAGCTACCTTGTTTCGCTTGCCGTGCCTGGCATGAAGAAAGATGACTTTAAGGTGGATGTGGAAGGAAACATGCTTACCATCAGTTCTGAAAAATCGGAAACTAAGGAAGCAAACGAAGAGAAGTACACCAGGAAGGAATACAACTATTCATCTTTCAGTCGTTCGTTTACTATACCCGATGACGTAGAGATCGAGAAGATTGATGCACGTTATCAGGACGGAGAGCTCAAGCTTACACTTCCCAGGAAAGAAGAGGCTAAAAAATCGTCAGCAAAGAAGATTTCTGTGAAGTAAGTACAATTTGCATGCGGGCACGGAACCATTGCGGTTCCGTGCCCTTTTTTGTTTCCTGTCGTCATATCGATGGTCACGCGGATTGTCTTAATTTAGCGGCATATTCTGATTACCATGCCAACTAATGCAAACAGACAATTCCTGGATTTTGAGAAGCCAGTTAAGGACCTGATTGATGAAATTGAGAATACCCGGCACAGGCAGGAGAAGACGAAGATCGACATGAGCGACCTGATCAGCCGGTTAGAACAAAGCATACTTGAGAAGCGAAAAGAAATCACCCGCGACCTCACGAGCTGGCAGCGCGTGCAGCTCAGCCGTCACCCCGACCGCCCGTACACCATGAAGTATATCGAGAAGATGACGACCAACTTCGTGGAGTTGTTTGGCGACAGGAATGTGAAGGACGACAAGGCGATGGTTGGCGGTTTCGCGAGTCTCGATGGCGAGACGGTTATGCTCGTAGGCCAGCAAAAGGGCATCAACACCAAGATGCGTCAAATGCGCAACTTCGGAATGGCCAATCCCGAAGGCTATCGCAAGGCGCTTCGACTGATGAAGCTCGCGGAGAAGTTCAACAAGCCGATTGTTACACTCATCGATACTCCCGGTGCGTTTCCCGGTCTCGAGGCAGAGGAGAGGGGACAAGGTGAAGCGATTGCGCGTAATATTTATGAGATGATTCGTCTCAAAGTTCCTGTGATCTGCGTGATCATTGGAGAAGGAGCAAGCGGTGGTGCACTCGGCATCGGCGTGGGCGACAGGGTGTACATGATGGAGAACACATGGTACACTGTAATCAGTCCGGAAAGCTGCTCCTCAATTTTGTGGAGAAGCTGGGAGAAGAAGGAAGTGGCTGCGGAACAACTTCGCCTCACTGCCGATAAGATGAAGGGCTTCGGATTGGTGGATGGCATCATACCCGAACCTGTTGGTGGTGCGCATTGGGACTATGATGCTTCGGCACAAATTGTGAAGGACTATATCAAACCCATAATTCAGGAACTCAAACAGATTCCGGCCGAGCAGAGGATTAAGGATAGGATTGAGAAGTTTGGGAAGATGGGATTTTGGGATGAATCTAATTAGGTAACTAGTCAATTTGTTAATTAGTTAATTAGTTAATGAGGCAAGTTGCATTAGGTCATTGACACATTAACTAGTTAGTAAATTAGCATATTAATATTTATTCAGTGAATAAGAATAGTCTGCGAGAATCATTCAGAGGGACCGGGATTGCGATCGTTACTCCATTCAACGAAGATGGTTCGATTGATTGGACATCATTTGAAAAATTAATTCAGTTCTGGATCGAGAACAAGGTGGAATACCTTGTGGTGTTAGGAACTACGGGTGAGAGCGCGACGATTCATGGCGCGGAGTAGCAGGAAGTGTTTTCGTTTGTGAGGAAGATCGCTGCAGGAAGGCTTCCCCTCGTAGCTGGAATCGGTGGCAACGATACCGCGGAAGTGGTGAAGGCCATGAAGGGATTCGATCTGCAGGGCTATTCGGCCATACTCTCCGTTGCACCTTACTACAACAAACCAAACCAGGAAGGGATCTATCAGCATTATAAAGTGGTGAGCGAAAACTCGCCGTTGCCCATCATCATGTACAATGTGCCATCACGCACGGGACAAAACGTGACGGCTGAGACGCAATTGCGCATTGCACGCGATTTTGCCAACATCTTCGCGACGAAGGAGGCATCAGGAAATCTCGACCAGGTGCATCAGATCATCAAATCGAAGCCGGTTGATTTCATGGTGATCAGCGGAGATGATGGCATCACCCTTCCGATGATCGCTGCAGGTGCGGAAGGCGTGATTTCAGTTGTGGCGAATGCTTACCCCAAAGAATTCTCCGACATGGTTCGCCTCTGCATGAACGGTCAGTTCGTCGAGGCACAGGAATTGCATTACGACTTCATCGACATCATCAATTCAATGTTCACCGAGGGCAGCCCAAGCGGCGTGAAGGCCTACCTGAGTGAGATGGGATATTGCAAGAATACATTCAGACTACCAGTGTGGAAGGTGAGTGAGAAACACATGGAGCATATCAGGCACCTCATGAAGTCGGCGAAGGATGCGATCCTCAGTTAATTAGCAAGATGCGTAAGCTCACAACGATCGTCGTGGCATTTCTCATTTCCCTGCAGGGTGTGTTTGCCCAGCACGAAGTGGTGATACGCATAAATGATCTTCCTCCTTATCATATTGCCGGCAGCGATGTGTTTCTTGCCGGTACTTTCAATGGCTGGAATCCTTCCGATACCAAATACCAGTTCAACGTGGTGGAAGGGAAAGGATATTCCATCAAACTTAATTTACCCGAGGGTGAACATTGGTACAAGATCACGCGTGGCGGCTGGGATAAAGTAGAGTGCCTTCGTGGCGGAGCAGGCATGGGCAACCGGCAGTTACTGGTTCCCGCGGACACAACAATTGATATCACGGTGGAAGAATGGGTAGACAAGTTCCCTCCTAAACCTGTGGTGCATACCAGCAGCAAGCAGGTGCAACTCCTGGATTCTGCTTTCAACTTTCGACAGTTGAAGAGAAAAGGAGTAATATGGATATACCTTCCGGAGGATTACGACGAAACAACGAAGCGCTATCCTGTGCTTTACATGCACGATGGACAAAATCTTTTCGATGATGCCAATTCATTCTCTGGTGAATGGGGAGTGGATGAATTTCTGGATACAACTATTAGGGAGAAGTGCATTGTGGTTGGCATTGCGCACGGTGGCGAAAAGCGTCTCGTAGAATACAATCCCTTCAATCATGAAAAGTTCGGCAAAGGAAGAGGGAAGAAGTATGCAAAGTTTTTAAAGCGCACACTCAAGCCTTACATCGATCGTAATTATCGAACAAAGAGCGACAAACAAAACACCTACATAGCAGGTAGTTCGATGGGCGGCCTGATTTCAATGTACGCCGCGTTGAAATATCCGCGCACATTTGGTGGAGTGGGAGTGTTCTCGCCGGCGTTCTGGGTTTCGGGTCCGGAGATTTACAAGGTTATGCAACGAAAAGGAAAAAAACTCGACTCTAAGATCTATTTCTATGGAGGAAAGCTCGAAGGCGATTCAATGATCCCCGACCTGATGCGTGCGTTTGATGTAATGAGAAGCAATTCTTCATCGGAACTCAAACTTGTGATACGCGACGAAGGCGAACATAATGAAAGAAGGTGGAGAGTGGAGTTTCCGTTGTTTTATGAATGGGTTTTTTCTAATTAGTTAATTAGTTAATTGGTTAATTAGCTAATTGGTTAATTAGCTAATTGGTTAATTAGTTAATTGATGGAATGATTTGGGGGGAAATATATTTTCTTGATTAGAGATGGAG
>CBINHQ010000125.1:0-6471 GCA_966250475.1 uncultured Chitinophagaceae bacterium | reverse complement strand
GTGCCGTGGCCCTGCACCTCGAGGTAGAAGCGCCCCGGGAACCGCTCCCACCAATACGGCCACAGAATTTACTTTTTTCAGCGGCGTATAAATGTAAGCGTATAAAAACAAACTGAATACCGACCACAAAGCAGCCATCCAGTTGAAATAATACCACATAATCAGGGTTCCGGCTATTCCGGCCACCCAAACAAAGAGCCAACCTTCCGTTACACTCATTCTCCCCGAAGCGATGGGCCTTACGGCGGTACGTTTCATCATCGCGTCCGTATCCTTCTCCACAATCTGGTTGATGGCGTTGGCCGCGCCCGTTACCAACATTCCTCCCAAAAACAGCAGCGACACCATTTTAAGGTTAAAGAACACCCCGGGCACCAGGAGATAACTGATCACACAGGAGAAGACCACCGTGAAACTCAGTGTGAATTTCATGAGCAACATGTAATCGCGCACTTTAGAGTGCCTGGTTGCTTTTTCGCTCAAAATCTTCCTCCTTCCGGTTTAAATCTGAATCTGAAAAAAATGCCCTGACACTGGTTCAGGGCATTGCCAAATATCTTTAGTGCTTGCTTTCCTGAGGATGAACCGGCTCCGTTTGCGGAATGAAGTCCTTGCCATCCTTTCCATAATCGTACGCCCAACGGTGTACTTCAGGAATTTCACCAGGCCAGTTGCCATGACCGGGATTGATGGGGGTGGTCCATTCCAGCGTAGTGGATTTCCACGGGTTGGTGTCCATTACTTTTCTTCCCTTGAACATGGAATAGAAGTAGTTGAATACGAACAACAGTTGCACCGCGAATACCAGGATTGCTACAATACTGATGAATTTGTTCAGCTCCACGAATTGTTTGAACGATTCCCATCCGCTGTAATCGAGGTAACGGCGGGGCATACCGGCCAATCCTTCATAGTGCATGGGCCAGAAGATCAGGTAAGCACCGATCAGCGTGATCCAGAAGTGAATGTAGGCCAGTGTGTTATTGAGGTAACGTCCGAACATTTTGGGGAACCAGTGGTACACCCCGGCGAACATGCCGAAGAACGCTGATACACCCATTACAATGTGGAAGTGGGCAATTACAAAGTAGGTATCGTGCAGGTGAATGTCCAGGGTAGAGTTACCGAGGAAGATACCTGTAAGACCACCGGAGATGAACAGGCTCACGAAACCGATCGCGAAAAGCGTGGAAGGATAGAACTTGATGCTTCCGCGCCAGATGGTGGTGATCCAGTTGAACACCTTGATGGCCGATGGAACGGCAATCAATAGTGTAAGCAACACGAATACCGATCCGAGGAAAGGATTCAAACCTGTAACGAACATGTGGTGCGCCCAAACGAGGAAGGCGAGGATACAGATCGCAAACAGCGAACCGATCATGGCCATGTAACCGAAGATTGGCTTTCGCGAATTGATTGAAAGTACTTCGGAGACTATACCCATCGCGGGAAGGATGATGATATAAACTTCAGGGTGTCCAAGGAACCAGAAGAGGTGCTGGAAGAGGATTGCGCTACCTCCTTCATTTGGTAAGATTTCACCACCTACAACGATATCGCTCAGGTAGAAGCTGGTGCCGATGTTACGGTCGAACAACAGAAGGATCAAACCTGAAAGAAGTACAGGGAATGAAAGTACGCCGAGAATAGCGGTGAACAACAGCGCCCAGATAGTAAGAGGCATACGTGTCATGCTCATGCCTTTCGTGCGCATGTTGAGAATTGTTGCGATATAGTTCAAACCACCGAGCAGCGATGATATTACGAATAATGCCATCGCGATAATCCAGAGGTCCATGCCGAGCTTCGATCCTTCGGAGGCCTGGCCCAATGCACTCAACGGCGGATACACCGTCCATCCCCCTGCGGCAGGACCGGTTTGAATGAACAGTGATGATATCATTACTATGCTCGCTGCGAAGAAGAACCAGTATGAAAGCATGTTCATGAACGGCGAAGCCATGTCGCGTGCGCCGAGCTGAAGAGGAATAAGCAGGTTGGCAAAGGTTCCCGACAAGCCTGCAGTGAGTACGAAGAACACGAGTACGGTTCCGTGCATCGTCACAAGTGCGTAGTAGAACTCTGGCTTAATCACACCACCTTCTGCCCAACGCCCGAAAATTGTTTCAAGGATGGGAAAGGTTTCTCCGGGATATCCAAGCTGCAACCTGAACAATACAGAGAAAAGGCCACCGATGATTGCCCATACAATCCCCGTGATGAGGAATTGCTTTGCGATCATCTTATGGTCCTGGCTGAAAATATACTTCGAGATGAATGACTGGTGATGTCCATGGTGTACATCATGAAACTCATGGGTTCCAGTGCCAGGGTGGATATGAATTGCTTCGCTCATAATCTTGTCTTTTTATAGGGTCTGTTAGTGGCCCTTTTTAATCCTAGTTATTTCCCACTGCGTTTGCAGCGATTTGTTTCGTTGTGTCAGCCTTCGGTGCATTAGGATCCTTATCGGGGAATGCCGTCAGGTATTTTGGCTTCTTCTGCGCCATCCATGCATCGAATTCTTCCTGTGTCTCAACTATAATTTCACCGCGCATGCTCCAGTGACCAGCGCCACACATCTGGTCGCAGGCTATTTCGTAAACGAAGTCGGACTTGCCGGTGATTTTCTTCATTTCTTCAGTAGTCTTGGTAGGTGTGAACCACATTGTAGTTGGAGTACCGGGAACGGCATCCATCTTCATACGGAAGTGGGGAAGTCCTACGTCGTGAATCACATCTTTCGCGCCGAGAATCATCTTCACGGGTTTGTTTACTACGAGGTGAAGAGGTTCACCTACGATGTAGATGTCATCATGGTTAGCCGCATCTTCCCAAAGCTGGCCGAGAGGATTCTCACCATCGATCTTCTTGTAGTATTTCTTTCCTAAGATTCCATCTTGTCCCGGGTATCTGTATTCCCACTTGAACTGGCTACCGATTACTTCAACCTTCATTGCATCTTTCGGTGCATCGCCGGTGATCCTGAACCAGTAGAAGATCCCGAATCCAACGAGTACAGTAAGCGCGATGGCGGGAATAACAGTCCAGATAAGTTCGAGGCGGTTATTGTGAGGATAGAAGTATGCCTTTCTTCCTTCTTTTTCCTGGTATTTGAAAGAGAACCAGAAAAGTGCGATCTGGGTGAGGAAGAATACCACGAAGGTGATCGCAATCGTAATGTAAAGCATTCTATCGATCAGCACGCCGTGATCAGATGCCGGCTCGCCGAGAATCTTACCTTTCAACTGCTCATTGCAATAGTATACGCCAATCAAACCTACGATCAGGAATACAAGCAGCATAAAGGCATTGATCTTGTTCGTCTGCTTCCGGGTCTTTTCTTCGCCCCTGATTACTGCCACATATTCACTCGCCTTGGCAATCTGAAAGGTGATCAGAAAACCAAGTGCCAGAATCGCTATGATGAAAAACGTTTGCATATCAATTGTCAATTATAATATTCCAAATTATTAATACTTCTTCCTCTGCTCTTCATTCGTTTATACGTGATGAATAATTGTTTCTTTCAGGAACGGATGATTTCTCGGCACCAGCGGAGCCTTGGTAAGCGCCCTCGCTGTGAGGAACATAATCAATCCCACGAATCCAAGAGCAACTCCGAAATCCGCCACAATCATCGGAACATGTGTTGCTCCATTTGCATCAGTCATCGGACTCGGGAATACCATCTGGTAGAAGTTGAGCCAGTGACCAAAAATCAGGAGCATTGTCATGAAGACCATCGTGGTATAATTTCTCTTTGATCCGGCGCGCATCAAAATGAGCAATGGAGCAAGGAAGTTAATTATCAGCATCATCCAGAAAATACCACTGTACGGACCCTCGGCCCTTGGCTTGAAGTATACGGTTTCTTCCGGAATATTCGCGTACCATATCAGCATGAATTGCGAGAACCAGAGGTAGGTCCAGAAGATGGAGAACGCGAAGAGGAATTTTCCAAGGTCCTGGATGTGTTCCTTCGTGACTATTTCGAGATAGTTGTTGTTCTTCAGGAAGATCACGAACAGGGTGATCAACGCAAGTCCTGCCACAAAGGTACTTCCAAACGTGTACCAGCTGTACATGGTGCTGTACCAGTGCGCATCGATGCTCATGAGCCAGAGCCAGGGAATGGATGACATTACAGTGAGCGCGAACAATACGATGTACAATGCAGCCCAAACCGTATTCTTCCACATGTATTTCTTTCCTTCTTCAACGGTGATCGGTTTGTTATCGATGCTACGTGAGATGCTTCTCATTTTCCATCCAAGCCATGACCAGCCAACGATGGTGATCACGGTAGCGGTGATGAAGAATCCTTTACTCAAAAAGCCTTTCTTGAAGTTAAGAACGGGATCATGCTTCACATGTTCTGCATCTGTCCAGTGATAGATCGAATGATTGTCGCTAAAAACGATTGAGATGAGGATCACTCCTGCGATGGCGCCAATTACAGGAACGCATGCTGACACAGCTTCACTAACACGGGAAAACGCAAGTTGCCAGCTACCCCATGCAAGTGTGGTTGCGCAGATGAAGAACATTGCTGCATTCACTACAAGGAGAAAGAATACGCTGTTTTGAAGCAAGCTGGCCCAAAATCTCGCATCCTGCTGGTGCCTGGTATGTTCATCTGCCGCGCCGCCATGTGTAGCAATATAGAGGGCGATGATCGAAATAACTCCTAAGGCCATCAACGCAATGGAAAATGTGTTATATCGCTTAGGCAGTATGAATTGTTCCCTTATTGACATCGTATCTTTATTTATTCTTCAAAAAAGTTTTGGTCAGTTTGCTGCAGCAGTCGTATCAGCAGTTTGAGTTGCCGTTCCGGAAGCCGCTGCATTATTGGTACCTGCTGCCGGTTTTGCCGCAGCCGTTGCCTGCTTTTCTTTTACATAATGAATGATCATCCAACGCTGTTCGCTAGTGAGCTGTGAAGCATAGCTTCCCATTGCGCCTTTACCATAGGTAACAGAATGAAACATCCTGCCTTCGGGCATGTTGTCGTACATCGGATCGCCAACAAGTGTCGCGGGCTTTGCAATGTATGGACCATCGCCGCTATTGAAGAGCGGGCCATTACCGTCGAGGTTGGTACCGTGGCAAATACCGCAGTTGACCTGGTAAAGCCTTGCAGCTTCGAGGTATTGCCTTGCATCGAGCGGAGGCAATGGATTTTTCACATTCACTGATTGCTCGTATCCCAAAGAATCATTCTTCAAAGTATAAGGATACATATCACCGCGTGCAATGGTGCCGGCAACAGGCTGACCCGTATACTGGGCGCCGCTGGCGGAAGAATTCTTAAGCCTTTCCGCGGCCGGAGCATACGTTTCGTATGCGGGACTGTAAGTCATGTCAGGCATGTAAGCCCTGCCCGGACTACGCCTTACGTCGTTGCAGCCAACTATCGCTACTCCTGCGAAGATGCATCCTGTTATGATAATGATTTTTTTCATCGTATGCTATTAATTTCAATCGGGGCGAGCCCCATCATTTTTTCATCAATGTGCCGCTGCCGGCTTGCGTTCAAACTTCATTGTGTCTTTGTCGTAGCGACCGAGCCACCATCCTGTTTCTTTGTATGTCACCTGCACATCTGCACCACCAATGGAATTGAGGAAGGCAATCGCTTCTTCGTCATTCGTCTTGTTATTTACTTCCAGCGCCATCACAAACGTATCGTCGGTAGAGCGTGGATTAAAATGATCCTTCTTCACAAACGGAGCCATCTGGCAGAGGTAGCAGAAGGTAAGCACCATGCCCACTGCAGAGAAGAGCACCGTAAGCTCGAAGATGATGGGAATCCATGCAGGCAATGCGAAGAATGGTTTACCGCCAATGTTCAGGGGCCAGTCGCGGGTGAACACCCATGAAATGAAGCCCAGGGCAGTTGAAGTTCCCATGATCGCGTAAATGAAACCGGCGGTATGCAGGCTCGTATCACGCAATCCCATGGCCTTGTCCAATCCGTGAATAGGGAATGGAGTAAATACATCATGGATCTTGTATCCCGCACGGCGCACTTTCTTTACGGCAGGGAAGAGAACTTCCTCGTCGTAGAAATTTGCCGTGATAAACTTTTTAACTGCCATATTTATTTTAACTTTTATTCGGGCCCGGCCCGTTTAATTCTTCTTTTTAAATCTGATCAGCCAGGCTTATGCGCCATGATCATGACCATGCTTCTGTGTGAACTCTTCCAATGATTCGTTCTCGATCTTATCCATGCGCGCCTTGTAGTTTTCGCCATTCTTCTTAAGGATGTGCTTGATTTCCGCAAGCGCAATAACCGGGAAGAATTTGGAGAACAGGAAGTAGCAGGTAAAGAACAAGCCGAACGTACCGAGATAGAAACCAACTTCCCAAATTGTCGGAGTGTAGTAAGTACTCCAGGCACTGTGCAGGTAGTCGAGGTAGATAGATGTAACGATGATCACGAAACGCTCGAACCACATA
>CBINHQ010000124.1:0-6525 GCA_966250475.1 uncultured Chitinophagaceae bacterium | reverse complement strand
AAATTCTCGAGTCATACCATCCGCTGCTTCCAGTGAATGAAATGATTCCTCTACGGGTGCATCATGATTACGTCCTGAACTCAGTGCTGTTGAAAGGATTGCTACCTACGCTCATACTCGGTGGACTCACCTTTCCTTTCTTCGGAAGCAATTCTCTATGGTTCCTGTTGCTCATTCCACTCACATTGTTTCAGTCCATGTTGTTTAAGAAGAAATTCAGGTTTTGGGCAAATGCGGATGCCGTGCAGATGTACCGAGGAGTGTATGGCACAGAAGAAGCGGTGCTCAGATGGAACAATATTCAGAAGGTGAGGTTAAGGCAATCGGCCTTTCAACGAAGAAGGAATCTGGCCACTGTAAGAATTCAAACTGCAGGAGGGAGAATTGTTGTTCCCTTTGTAAAGGTTGAAGAGGCGCAAGCGATCGTGAATTTTGCGCTGTACACGATTGAGCGTGAAAATCAACCTTGGATGTGATCATCCTCCCGCTAAAAGAATCTGCCATGCATCCCTGCTTCTTCCTTCGCTTAACAGCTTTGCCGCGTAATTATGCAGTTCTCTCTCGAGGTCTTTTGGATTTACACTGTAGTATTGTATGATTTGCTTAAGATGATCATCATGGAATGAAGGATCGATTGCAGGAAGCTCTTCAACGTTAGCAAGCTGACCGAGGTGATTGCCAGTTAGTATTTCACTCTTGCGAATTGATTCCGGCAATGCGTCGATGCCGATTCCGAGTTTTGTGTTCGGCTTCTCCACCATGAAGAGGCTGGTCTCATCCACTTTGCAGTACCAGTCGCCCCCAAGCCTGGCGACATGATTGATTTTTCGCTGATCGATTTTTTTGTTTTCGTCAAGCAGGCTATCATCGATATGCATGAGCAGCACTTCGCAGATCACAAGATTGCCGGCGCCGCCATCATTGCCCAGCGGTTTTATCTCTTGCACTTTACATTCCAGCTTTACCTTGCTTTCCTTCACCATTGGCGGCTTTACTTTCTGCGCGGGAATGGGTGTAAATCCGGCCTTGGTATATTCATTCACTTCCTTCGGATACTCACAACTGGCAAGAGAAACCTGTTGCACCATGTCGTAGGTAACTATGTTGATTACCACTTCAGGTACTTCCTTTACATTTTCGAGGGTGTGTTTAGTGGTATTGTTTCGCACCCTTCGCGCCGGTGAAAAGATCACGATCGGAGGGTTGGAGGAAAACATATTGAAGAAGCTGAAGGGGCTGAGGTTCACGTTGCCCTGCTTATCAATCGTAGAGGCAAAGCACACGGGCCGCGGAGCAATGACGTGCTGGAGGTAGTATTGTTTCTGTTGGGGGGTGAGGTCCTTTAGCTCTAAGATCATAGACCGCAAAGAAATGAAAATATTTGTGGCTGCGTCACAAATGGTTTACCGCTGTAGGAGGCTACGCCACATTTTTCACCGCCAAGGGCATGGAGGAAAGTTGTGGCTACGCCACAGGATTTACCGCGGAGGGCGCAGAGACGCGGAGGAAGGGCTTGGCTACGCCAAGTGTCTTACCGCGGAGGGCCTGAGATGCGGAGAAATTTGATTAGGAGATTTAAATATCCTCAATGTTTAGAAATCATTGACCATTCGTTTGATGCCATCTTTAATCTTAGGCACATTGAAGTTAATCAAGTAGCCAAGCGATTTGCCGGTGAGCTTAAGATGATTAAGAAGTTTAGCTGAATGAACCGGAAGTAAAGCAGCAATTGATTTTGCTTCAATTATTATTTCTCGTTCTACTAAAATATCTATTGAAAAATGTCTGGGTAGCGATAAGCCTTTATATAAAAGAGGAATATTTACTTCCCTCTCAGCATGAATATTCCTCAATTCAAACTCCTTCATCAGGCATTCAACATAAACAGATTCGAGCAAGCCAGGGCCGAGATGCTTGTGAACCTCCAGCGCCGCAGTAATAATCTCTCCACCCAGGTTGTTGAGTTCTTCTTTATTCATGAGTCGAATAACAGAAAGAGTATTAATCCTTCAATGAGATTTGCTTCTTCTTTACAAAGTATTTTAACTGCTAGAATTGAAGAATTAACGGAAAATAAATGTGAATTATAATATGCTCAAAGGCCTTTGAACAATTTTTTTTCCGTCAAAACAACATCTTTCTATATTAAACATTGTTAAGCAAAAGCCTTCCCTCCGCGTCTCCTCGCCCTCCGTGGTAAATCCTTTGTGGCGCAGCCACAACCTACCTCCGCGTCTCCGTGCCCTTAGCGGTGAAAATCGTGGCGTAGCCACACAACCTCTGCATCTCCTCGACCTCCGCGGTAAAACCTTTGTGGGGCAGCCACATCCTCCTCCGTGTCTCCGTGCCCTCTGCGGTAACCCACGTGGCGGAGCCACATCCTACCTCCGCGTCTCCGTGCCCTTGGCGGTGAAAATCGTGGCGTAGCCACACAACCTCCTCGTCTCTGCGCCCTTGGCGGTGAAAATCGTGGCGCAGCCACAAACTTCACTAAGGTAAACCCCCGGCATAGCCACAACAAACCTCCCTTTGCGGTGAGCAGTAGCCTTCATCACACTTTTTTCTTGCCAAGAATACTCCAAGCACTCTCTTCAGCAACAACAGTATTCACGAGAACCCCCAATCCCCCAATCTCCATCTCCACCACATCGCCATCCTTCAACCATTGATCCTGGTGCGAAGGATTATTGAGCCTCGCAGTTCCATTCAATTCAAGGAAGCAGCCCGTACCAACGGTGCCGCTGCCAATCACATCGCCGGGATAGAGATCCACGCCGTAAGATGCGCGCTCGATGATCTCCGCAAAGGTCCAATCCATGTCGCTGAGGTTGCCCGCGCTCACCTGCACACCATTCACCTTGCACGTCATCGGGAGGTTCCATGTCTTACCCACATGATTCTCCTTCGGAGATACTTCGAATTCCGCGAGCTCATCCAACGTTACAAGCCAGGGACCGATTGTAGTGGCGAAGTCCTTTCCCTTTGCGGGACCAAGATTGAGCAGCATTTCCTCCATCTGCAGTCTCCTTGCGCTGAGGTCGTTCATGATCATCAGTCCGCCGATGTATTCGTCAGCCTCTTCCGCTCGAATGTTTCGGCCTTGTTTGCAGATCACGATTGCGGCTTCCAGTTCGAAGTCGAGCTTTTCGAAGTGATCGGGCATGCATCTCACTGGCCCCGGACCTTGTATGCTATGATGGTTAGTAAAGTAAAAGATGGGATACTGATCGAATTCAGGAATCATGTCGACCTTGCGATTGCGCCTTGCAGCCGCCACGTGTTGCCTGAATGCATATCCATCGCGGCAGGAAGTGGGGAAGGGAACCGGAGCCAGCAATTGCAATTCGGAAATGGGAAATCCATTGCTGCTTTCCCTCGAACCATCGCGAAGCATTTTTTCACCTGCCTGAGCAAAGGGAAAGTAATCTTCCCAATAATTAAGGAACATACTCATTGCACCTGGCAATTCAGGATGCAATACATCCATTGGATACACGGTGTCTTTAATCAATACACCTAATTGCTCATGATTCTCCCTCAGATATGATACGATCTTCATTTCCTTTCAATTTGCGCAAAGAAAAGAAATTAACCGATTGCCTGAGGGCAAAATCAATTAAACACCTGCAATCCGGCGCTTGTATTCATCCAAAGCCTCGGTCAATCTTTCCTTTGCAGTGGTATCACCAGGCACATTATGCGAAGGGTGAATGTATAATTTAACTCCGCGGTCGGCGAGTATCTCCGCAACTGTGGTGATCGTCATCCAAACTGCGGTGACGAATGCAAGTGTAGAAACAGGGCCAACTTTATCGAAATGATTCTTCAAAGGAACGCATGCGTCTTGAATCGGAACACAAGTATCCACCACAAGGTCGGCGATCTCGAAGATATTCTTTCCACTGCTGTGCCGCGTCGGCTTGCCTTCCGCTTCCTTTGCTGATCCAAATACAATCACCTTCATTCCTTTCTTCTTCGCTTCGAGCGCCACATCGATATTGACAGCATTGATGCCGGTGTGCGAAAACAGCCACATGCAATCACGCTTGTCGAAATTGTATCCTTTCATGATCTCGGTTCCATAGCCTTCTACTCTCTCGAGAAAAACGAAGTTGTGCACGCTCATCCCTCCAACGATGTTGGTAAAGAAACTCAGCGGCAATTCGATCATTGGATGAAAACCAACGAACCCTCCAATGCGGGGATACATTTCTTCGATAGGAAGAGTAGCATGCCCGCAACCGAATGTGTGTACCCATCTGCCTGACTCGATCGTATCGGCCATCATTTGCGCGGCTGCAGTGATTCTATCCATTTGAGTCTGCTCGATATCATCCATTATCTTTCTGGCGTTTTGCAGCCAGGTCTTTGCCAATTTCATTTCTTATGTTTTAATTATTTTGAATTACAACTTAATCGCTCCGCGAATCTCCTTCCTAATCAGCAGCAGGATCACAAGCATGAAGCCAATACAACCCATCACAGCATATGGCAGGTAGTTGGTGGAATATGATTCCGCTATCCAACCAAACAAAACATTGATGAGGATGTTTCCTACCAATGCAATAAACAACGCAATGGAGAATGCGGTGCCCGAAATTGCCGCGAACAATTGTCCCACATAGCCAAGTATCACCGGAAATCCCGCTGCCAGTCCCATTCCAGTCATGATCACTGCTCCGAATGAAATTCGATAGTCGTCGGACCATGCAAGCACGATCGATGCTGCAAACACTACTCCCAGTGAGAGGAACAAGATTGAAAACGAAGAGACCTTCTTCATCAACCCTCCCAGCAGCAACCTTGCCACTGTTAGTCCCACCAACACAAACGAAAGAGCATACAACGCCGACTCCTGGTCCGCTCCCACCTTCGAGGCAAGGAAGCCGGTGGTCCAATTGTTAACCAGCGCCTCAACCGCGCTTTGAAAGAAGAGAAAGAACCCGGTTAGCAACATCGCAGGCTTTGTGAATAATTCAAGACCTTCTTTCAACGGAAATCCCTGCTCATGCTTCGGCGCAGGGAATTTGATGAACATGAAATATATCACAGGGAGAACCATGCACATTCCCGTAACAGAGAGAATTACTCCGTACGAGAAATGTTTTGAAAGCAATCCCAACAGCATCGGCATTCCCAATGCGCCAATTCCGAAGAATACTCCGAGCAGGCTGAGGTTTGCACCCTTATGCTCCGTACTGATGTCGGCCACCAGCGCACTCGTTCCTCCATTGATGGCGCCGCCGCCCATTCCTATGAAGAACATACACAGATACATCACTGCAGGCGATCTTGTAAACGCAACACCTTCAAGCGCGGCGATTGAGATCAGCACGGAAATAATCAGCAACATTCTGTAACCGTACCTGTCCACGATTGGCCCAAAGAGCAACGAACCCACAAGAAGGCCTGTAGGTAAGAGACCCGCGAGCCATTTTCCACTTATCGCTCCTTCCGGAAAATTTTCCTCAAGCGAGGGCATGATCGAACCGAGAGTGATCAGCGTCATTCCGAAGATCAGCAGACCCATGCAGGCCGCGAAGAAAACCTGTCGCCTGTTATACATCCTTCTCATTTTTTATTGAAAGAAATGCCGCGCCATACAAGCCCGCGTCTGTGCCCAATGCCGAAGCTTCGATTCTAACCTTCTTCATGCTGATTGGCTGCGCCCATTTCGTTGACTCCTGCTTTATGCGGTCGATGAATTGCACTGCAGGACCAAAGACACCACCGCCGAGAATGATCTTCTCGGGGTTGAAGAGACTCACCAGGTTCGCGACAGCCATTCCCCAATGCACAATCGCATTTTCAATAACTGCAACTGAAAGCGGGTCGCCCCGTTCGTAGCTCTCAAAAATATCCTTACCTGAAATCGCTTTCGCTGTTTTAAGAATAGACTCATTGAATTTACCGCTGCGCAACATTTCTGCTGCAACTTTTGCAAGTCCTGCTCCCGACGCATGGTATTCGAAACCTCCGCATTGCCTGTACTTTTCTTCATAAGGATGATTGAATGCCAACCATCCGATTGCTCCGGCAATGTCATGTGCACCTCTGAGCACTTGTCCTCCAGCTAAGATTCCCGCGCCGATGCCAGTGCCCACCGCAAGATAAATTGCATCCTTACTACCCTTCGCGTTTCCCTGCCATATCTCACCGAGAATGCAACAGGCTCTGTCGCTGTCTATCCGAACGTTTATGTTTCGCTTTGAAAATTCCTGCTTCAATTCTTTCTGAAGAGGATAGTCTTCCCAACCGGGAATATTGGGCGCCCATACAGTTCCGGTATTTGCATGAGCAATTCCAGGAACGCAAATGCCAAGCGATTCCACCTTCTTCTCCGATTCTCCTTCGAGACTCTTCGCCATTTCAACGATGAGAGATGCAACCTCCTTTCCCTTCCTTTTTCCCAGAAAAGCGGTTTGCCGGGAAAGAATCTTTCCTTCCTTATTGAACAAAGCACCTGCAAGTTTGGTCCCTCCGAGGTCGAGTGCGATGATGGACATTTTCTCAATTATTCTATTA
>CBINHQ010000123.1:0-6540 GCA_966250475.1 uncultured Chitinophagaceae bacterium | reverse complement strand
AATTGTATAGGCGGTTTTTTCGAAACCACAACCACGTCCTTTAACATTCCGCTTTTAGATTTCAGGGTGATGATCTCGGATGAGGAATGATTCTTCTCGAGGTCGATGAGGGCGCTGTAGCCGGGTTCGTAACCAGTCTGCGAAGCCCTAACAATATATTTGCCGGGGGTAAGGTCATCAAACTGCAGCGAGCCGAATTCGTTGGCTGGCCGTGACTGAATTAATGATGAATCTGCTCTCAACAGATCGATGGTTGAGGCAGGGAGAATGTTCTTTTGTTCGTTGATGATGGTCACGCGGAGGCTCTTCTTTGTCTCTTGCGCAGCGAGTTGTCCGCAGGCAAGGAGTACCAGGAGCGAAAGGCTGAATTTGGGCATAGGCGGTAGTTGGGACGAATTTATTCCAGAGAGAGGAAAATGGGGCAGAAAAAAGGGTGAATGGCGAATGGGAAGGAACAGTGAGGAGAAGTGCGAAGTGAACAGTGCGGAGTGCGCGGCGCAAGTAAGCACAGGCGGTTAGCGACTCAGTACTCTCATGCTCCAAATGCACTGTTCACTCCGCACTCCGCACTGTTCACCGTTCCCTGCTCCCTGTACCCTCCCCAATATACCCTCAGAATTGTATAGGTTCATGTGCAAATGGTTTCTATTTTGTCCAAAATTTCGAAACATGATTCGTAGAATAATTCTGTTGGCAATGTTGTTTCCATTTGCTGCTTCGGCGCAGGATACGCTTTACATGGGTAGTGGTAAGAAGGCGATCTACACGCCGCCGTCATCGTTTACGGGGAAGTCGGGAGGAAATGGCGAATACCGCTACTGGACCTCAGGATCGGAATTTTATATTACGATTGGCACGAAGTGGAAGGATGGGAGAACGGCGAAGCAGATACTCGAGCAGGGACTGAAGGGTTTGCAGACAGAAGCTTGCGAGGATAAATCACACACAACTGAAGTCAGCACAGCTGTGTGGAAGATATGCAGTGTTACTGTCGGTCCGCGCAAGGAAGGTCGACTTTGGATGGTAATCACTTTTGAAGGCGTCCGCAATGCAATCGATATCGGTGTGCATTTTCAAGAGGTGAATGAAGCAAGGATGGAGGAGGTGAGGAAGTCGATCGATGGGATAAGGTTTGTGGAGTGAGGCATTATTCCACTCTTGCAATAATATTGGTTGGTTTCCCATTCGTTTGCATTTCCCATTCGGAATTTTTATCTTGGCGGTTGGTTATCAACACTTAATTATTTGAAATCCATCGCTTTTTTTGACCTGGAGACTTCAAATGACGGTCTCAAAATCCTGAACATTGGAGCGGTTACAAGTGATGGACGTGTTTTCAGCAAAATTTCTGTTGCCGGATTACAAGATCTTTTATCGAATAATGATTTTATTGTAGGTCATAATATTGTTGCTCATGATCTGCGTGCGTTGCGACGTGTTTCAGGCAACAACCGGTTTCCTTCGTCAAAGATCATTGACACACTCTTACTTTCTCCACTATTATTCCCAAACAAACCATATCACCGCCTGTTAAAAGATGATAAGCTTCATGTTGATCACTTGAATAATCCTGTACTTGATTCCGAGAAAGCCAAACATCTTTTCGAAGATGAGCAGGCTGCATTTAAGAAACTGCCGGATGGTCTGCAATCAATCTATGCAGGTCTTTTATACGACACTGAAGGATTCCAGGGCTTCTTCAATTTGATGAACGTTTCGAAGTTGCCGGGTAACGCTGATGTTTGTGTCCAAATAAGGAAAACCCTGGAAGGACACATATGTGAATCTGCACCCCTTGAAAGGTTGGTTGCTGATCAACCTGTGGCTCTCGCTTATGCAATTTCATCCTTGTTATCCAATAAAGACTCATTGGTACCTGCATGGGTGTTAAGGAACTATCCTGGAGTACAAGCGGTGATTAAGTTACTTGCTAATACTCCCTGCCTTGCAAGATGTTCCTATTGTCTTAATGCATTCGATCCTCGTAAAGCGTTAAAGTATTATTTCCACTATGACGATTTCAGGAAATACGAAGGTGAAGCATTACAAGAAAATGCTGTGCAGGCTGCTTTGCATCAAAAATCTATATTGGCTATTTTCCCTACAGGTGGAGGTAAGTCAATTACTTTTCAACTTCCTGCGCTTATAGCCGGTGATATAGGTAGGGAACTAACTGTTGTGATTTCACCACTTCAGTCTCTCATGAAAGATCAGGTTGACAATCTTGAAAGCAAGGGGATATTTCGAGCCGTTGCCATTAACGGCCTGCTTGATCCAATTGAGAAAAAGGAAGCACTGGAGAGAGTAGAAGATGGTACGGCCTGTATACTGTATATTTCCCCCGAGTCTTTGAGGTCCAATACGATCAGAAGGATCCTGTTTAAAAGAACCATTTCCAGGTTTGTGATTGACGAAGCCCACTGTTTTTCTACATGGGGACAAGACTTCAGGGTGGACTACCAGTATATCGGACCTTTTATAAAGCAACTCCAGGTTGACAAGGAACTGGACATTAATATTCCAGTCTCATGCTTTACGGCAACGGCCAAACAAAAAGTAATTGAAGACATCTGTGAATATTTTAAAAAGGAACTTAATCAAACTATAGAAGTCTTTCGCTCGGCTGCCAGAAGAACAAACCTAAGTTATGAGGTATTTGAGCATGAAGAGGAAGAGGATAAATACACTAAGCTGCGATCAATAATACAAGAAAATAGTTGTCCAACCATTATTTATGTTTCTAGAACAAAGAAGGCCGAGGAGGTATCCGCAAGATTAACAGCTGATGGATTCCCGGCAAACCATTTCCACGGTAAGATGGAGGTTAAAGATAAAATGGCAAGCCAGGATCAATTTATAAATGGCGAAACCAACATCATGGTCGCTACTTCTGCCTTTGGTATGGGTGTAGATAAAGAAAATGTCGGCCTAGTTGTGCATTATGAGATATCAGACTCGCTTGAAAATTACGTGCAGGAGGCAGGAAGGGCAGGACGAAATGCAAAAATTAAGGCTAGATGTTATGTACTGTTCAACGAAACCGACCTAGATAGTCACTTTAATCTTCTGCAACAGTCAAAGATTACCAAACAAGAGATCAATCAGATTTGGAAAGCGATCAAAAGCATTACGAATGTTCGAAGGACGGTCTCCAGCTCAGCGCTCGATATAGCCAGAAAGGCAGGTTGGGATGAAAACGTAAGGAATTTGGAGAACCGTGTCACGACATCTATCGCTGCGCTTGAGATGGCTGGATATTTAATGCGAAGTCAAAACTCTCCAAGGGTTTACGCTACAAGCATCACTATAAAAAATGCGGATGCAGCGATTCAAAAAATCAATAACTCCGGGAGAATTGAAAAGGAAGACAAGGAAGTAGCTGTTCGAATTGTGAGGAAACTATTCTCAAGTAAATCAAAAAAGAATTCTTCCGATGAAGAGGCTGAAGCCAGAGTAGATTATATAGCGGACCAGTTGGGAATAAAGCTGGACCGTACAATAAGAATAATAAATGCATTTCGTGAAATTGGTATTCTGGCAGATGAAACTGATCTGAGTGCATTTGTCAGACGTTCAGAAACGCAAAACAAGATTACGGCAGTTGTGGAGAGATTTAGCAGGATTGAATCTTATTTGATTGGCCAGATTGAAGATGTAAAGCGAATCTACAATCTGAAAGAACTTGCTTCTGATTTGGAGGAAAATGCTCTGCCCGGTAATGCCTCTGACATAAAAGCGATCCTTCACTTTTGGGGTCTTAGGAAATTTATCGATCTCCGTTATGAGGATGGCTCAAAGCACCACATCGCGATCCAACCGCGAAAAGAATTTTCCGACCTTAGAAAAAATGTCCAGAATCGACAGTTTATTTCTCAAACTATCGCCAATTACCTGGTTGACGAATCTAAAAAGGTAAAAGATTCAGAAGATGCTGAAGAGGTTTTGGTTAACTTTTCAATTCTTGGATTAAAGAGGGAAATCGAAAGCAAGGCGGGAATTTTTAAGATCACAGTGAGTGAAAAAATCATTGAGGATGCATTATTATATCTGGTGCGGATTAACGCTTTAAAGATCGAAGGGGGCTTTTTAGTGACTTATAACAGAATGCAAATTCAAAGACTTGAGGAAAATCGGAGTATTCAATATAAGGATAGTGACTATGAGGCATTGAAAACCTACTATCAGCAAAAAACTGCTCAAATACATATCGTTGGCGAATATGCAAGGTTGATGGCAAAGGATTATGAGAAGGCCTTACAGTTCGTAGATGATTATTTTTCTCTCAACTACAATTCTTTTATAAGAAAACACTTCAATACGGAGCAGCAGAAGGATATGAAACGATCTATGAATCGGAAAACCTTTGAGCGGCTGTTTGGTGATCTTAGCACAACCCAGTTGAAAATAATCACTGATTCGGAGAGCCAGCACATTCTCGTCGCTGCCGGCCCAGGAAGTGGGAAGACTAAAGTTCTGGTGCATAAACTCGCTTCATTATTGTTGATAGAGGAAGTAAAGCAGGAGCAGCTATTAATGCTGACATTCTCCAGGGCAGCTGCAACTGAATTTAAGTCTCGTTTGCTTAAGCTGATCGGTGCTCCCGCACGGTATGTAGAAATAAAAACCTTTCATTCCTATTGTTTCGACCTGCTTGATAAGATAGGTTCACTCGAGGGGGTCGATGATATTGTTGAAGCCGCCACGGAAAAGATTGTGTCAAAAGAGATAGATGCAAATAAGATCACAAAGACTGTATTGGTAATTGATGAGGCTCAGGATATGAATGAAAGCGAGTATCGCCTTGTTGAAGCCTTGATGAATGAGAATGAGGATATGCGCACGATACTAGTGGGTGATGATGATCAGAATATTTTTGAGTTCAGGTACGCGAATGCGAAGTTTATGCGTGAACATATCGCCTTACATGAAGCGAAGCAATATGACATGGTGGATAATTACAGGAGTTGCACATCAGTCGTGGCTTTTTGTAATATATGGGTCAAGAGATTAGTCGACAGGCTCAAGTCTATAGACATGCAGCCTTTCAGAGAACAGGAGGGGCAAGTAGAGGTAAAGCAATGGAAAGGGAGAAAGCTTGTAATTCCTGCTGTTGAGGCCATCGTATCAGCAGAGTTATCCGGTTCTACTGCTGTTCTCACACGGACAAATGAAACCGCTGATACAATCGTAGGAATGTTGAAGCATCGCGGAAGATCTGCAAAACTCATCCAAGGAAATGATGGCTTTCGACTTTCACGAATGCTTGAAGTTGATTATTTCACGCAATTAATCTTTTCGGATGGAACTGATGCAGTGGTGCAGGACAATCTTTGGGATGAATCGCGTGTCAGCTTAAAGAAAAAATTCGCTAATAGTTCGGACCTGGAATTAGTCTTGAATATGATTGATCGTTTTGCAGAGGTTAATCCCAACCGCAAGTACAAAACAGATTGGCAACGATTTCTAGATGAGTCAAAACTTGAAGATTTTTTTGGGGTTCAATCTGATGTTATTTTGGTTTCAACTATTCACAGGTCAAAGGGCCGTGAATTTGATAATGTATTTGTCATCCTGGAGAATGAACCGGTTTCACAAGAGGATTTGAGGTGTGTTTATGTGGCGATGACACGGGCAAAAAACAGACTTTTTGTGGGCTATAATGGTGAATACCTCAAATTAGCCACGCGGGGAATAGGAGAGTATACGGTCGATTCGAAGATGTATTCTGATCCAGCCAAGATTTCAATTACACTAAGTTTGACGGATGTGCACCTGGGCCGATTTGCGAAACTGCAGCCGAATCTAATTGGTCTATTTCCAGGTGATTCCCTTCAATTCTCTAATGTGGATCTGATTGGTAGTCATGGAAAACCTGTGGTACGGTTCTCAAAAGATTTTCAAGCAAAATTGGCAAAGTATCAGGAAAGAGGGTTTGTACCTCAAAGTGCAAAGGTTAATCACATGGTCTATTGGTGGGATTCTGAGGCCAAGAAGAATGTGTTGACGGTTTTGCCGGAGGTGGTGTTGGTGAGGGGATGAGATGGTTGTTTTATATCTGATCATCATCCAAGCGAATACCAGATCCCTTTACCAATACCCTGCTTCTGCAAATGTTTGTCACCGACCAGCGATTCAAGATGTTTCTTAATCGTAGCACCCGCCTGCAAACAGTTTCCAGTCTTATCCTGAGTTCCTTTTTCCTGTTCAGCAGATGTTGTACGCGGGCGTAACGATCTTCCAGTCTTTTTTTCTTTTCAGCGAGTTTTCTCTTTCGTTCCTCGCGGCCATCTTTGAGTAAATCCGCATTGCCAAATGTGAGTAGATACAGTAATGCAAGAATGATCAGTATCAGTATCACTTTACCGCTAACATTTGTACCGTTGTTGCTCTTCTGTTACAATAGTTGTTTTATTAATTAATCAATCTGCTTTGTCCGTAAATTCCTGTTCAATCACTTTGACTAATTCAATTATCTCTTCATCCGTGAATGTTGTTCCGGCTTCGGTTTGAATAAAATATTTTGAACCAGCCGGATTATAG
>CBINHQ010000122.1:0-6602 GCA_966250475.1 uncultured Chitinophagaceae bacterium | reverse complement strand
AGTTTGGATAAAAAGGATTCCGCAACTCTGGGAGAAGGTCTTTGGGAAGTGAGGCTTAGGAGAAGTTTGATGTTTGAGGTTTGGGTTTAAACCTCAAACTTCAAACCTCAAACTCCAAACCCTTAAACCTTTAAACTCTTAAACCTATACCCCCCTAGCCCTAGGGCGCATAATCATAGGGGACCATGTCCGCCAAATTCTCCCAGCTCCAATATCCCTGGTTGATCCAATCGCGTTGGTAGTAGAAGTATCCGTTCTCGCGGATCGCAATTGCATTCAGCAACTGGATGTAGGAAATCTGAATCAACACATCTTTCGGAAAATTGAATTTCTCCAGGAAAGATGGATGGGGTCGTTCTCTTGTATAGCTCACTCTCAGTAGCCGCGGATACCAAATCTCCACTTCGGCCGTACTGTCAAGAACACCGTAGTAGGCCGAGTCGTATAAATTCGCAACCTTGTTGAAACGCTCAGGGTCTTCTTCATCGAGGAGATCAACCAGGAATCCTTCTTCGGAGACAGCGCTGTCGTAGTAGCTTCGAAGGAAATGAAGTTTGGATCCGAAGTAGGCATTGCGACGGTTGCGATGCCAGATTCTTTTTAAGCTGTCGCTTCCTTCCATTTCGGAGAAGAGACAGAAGCCACGATAGCTGTTGATGTCGTCGTTGTAATTATAGATGAATGTGTCGAGCTGGTAAAGGAGATTATATCCCAGTGCATGATTCTCCATCTGCAGGGGCTCCGTGGCCAGCACCCTGAGTCGGTTACTACGCTTGAGATAGTAAAACTTCAACACCTCGGGATTCTTAAGAACGAAGTCTTCGGCGTTCGGAGTGGTGCCAATGAAATGGTCCACGAAAAAATCGCCGTACTTCACCCAGCCATCCTTCACTTCGTTGCTGGAGGTAATGATCACTTCACCAAGGCTCTTTTCTTCCTTCACGAGTTCTATATCGGCAATGTTGCCATCGCTGCTGTTGATCCGCATCTCCTTTCTCTGATAGCCGGTGTATGAAATGATGAGGTCGTATCCGCCAGGCTTCAAGTCAAGGTTGAATTCCCCCTGCCTGTTGGAAGTAGTACCGAGAGTAGTGTTCTGGCAAAATACCGATGCTCCTGCGAGAGGCTCTCTCGTAGCCGAGTCGATCACCCTTCCGGAGATGTGGTGTTGCGAAAGTAGCATCCCGCAGAAGAGAATTTGTGCGAGCGCCAGTAAGATCAGGGATTTTTTCATAGAATGAATTAGCTCTAAAGATACAGCCTCAATGAGAATTTGCTTAAGTAAATCTGCACTGATTTTTACTCAACATTCATTCCAGCCGGAGCAGGCGCCTTGCCGTCCTCAGCGTATTTTCTGCAGGCCCGTTTGATTGTTTCCTCGAGAGGCGTGAATGTAAACTGCGGAAATGTTCTTAGAAATTTTGCATTGTCGAAATAAGTCTTGCTGTGGGCAACCCTGGCGCTCTCGCGAGTAAGTAGTGGACTCTTTCCCGTGAACATTGACTTCAGCTTCTCCATTCTCCATGCAATGCTCACAATGAAAGGTGTGGTTTGCCTCGCCGGCTTTTTCTTCCCAAAGCAATCCGCCATGGTATCCATCAGTTTCCTGAATGGCCAGTTATCACCATTGATGATGAATCGTTCTTCGTTGATGTCGCTCTCCATCAGCATTACAGTTGCTTTCGCTACGTCTTCCACATCCACAAATCCATTTACGCCCGGGCTATACCATTTGAATTCGTTGTAAACATTTCTGAAAATAGCGGAGCTTCCCGAATGCCAGTCGCCATAACCGAGAATCGTGCTGGGATTAAGTATAACTCCGTTCAATCCCTCGCTCATTCCCCTCCATGCTTCCAACTCAGCCCTGTACTTGCTCTTGGCATAATGCGTGTTGGCCTTGCTCTCCTCCCATTTCTTTTCTTCATCAACCCTTCCCCCATCAAGCTTCCTTCCCAGCGCTGCAATGGAACTGATGTGCACGAATCGCTTTACCTCCTGCTCTAGTGCAATGTTGACAACGTTGGCCGTTCCTTCAACATTTACCTTGTACATTCTTTCCCGATCCTTTTGCTGAAACGATACGATCGCCGCGGAATGTATCACCGCATCCACACCTTTCATTCCTTCCTCAAGCGAAACCACATCCAACACATCACCCTCAACCCATTCCACATTTTCAAAAACTTCAGGGGCAAGATAGCCCGGAACCTTCGCGCTTCGTCTCAACGCGCGAATGCTGTAACCTCTCAACGAAAGTTCTTTGATTATGTACGCCCCAAGGAATCCGGTGCCGCCTGTAATGAAGATTTTTTTCAAGGTAGATCTTTCAGAGGTGTAAAGATAGCGCCATTCTACGCGGATCAGCCTGGGTACTCATAGTATCCCTTGCCAGTCTTCCTTCCCAATTGACCAGCCTCTACTTTTTTCTTTTGGATGTCGGATGGCTTTAACCGAATTGGTTCATTAAGCTGGGTATAAACCGATGTAGTCACCGCATAGTTAACATCGTTGCCAATGAGATCCATCAAATGGAACGGCCCCATCCTGAATCCCGTTGCCTCAAGAATTGTATCGAGTTGTTCGAAATTTGTTACTCCTTCTTCCACCAGCCGCAATGATTCGATGTAGAATGGTCGCGCCACACGATTCACAATGAATCCCGGCGAGTCCTTACAAACCACGGGAGTCTTTCCCATCTTCCTCGTCAATTCGAGTGTCGTCGTCTTCACTTCTTCTGAAGTCGATTCAGTAGTGATGATCTCCACCAACTTCATCACCGGCGCCGGGTTGAAGAAGTGCATGCCTATGAAGGATGATGCGTCACGCAAACCCCTGGAAATCTCCGTTACCGAAAGTGAGGACGTATTGCTCGCGAAAATGCATTTACCCGTATTGATCTCTTCAAGCTTTCCAAAGAGCGAAAGCTTTGCTTCCAATTTTTCTATTATCGCTTCTATGATGATGTCAGCCCTACAATCTTCAACCTTTGTTGTGAATGTTAAACGATCTATTGCTTCACGGCCTTCCTGCTCTGTCACCTTCCCCTTCTCCACCATCCTGTTGATCTGCTTCGTGATCGAATCACGTGCATCATTCAACACAGACGCATTCAGCTCAAACAGGATCGTTTTAAAACCCGATTGCGCCGCCACCTGGGCAATACCTCTACCCATGGTTCCCGCACCCGCAATACAAACCGTCCTTATATCCATAGCATCTAACTTCATTAACTAATTAATTAACTAATTGACTAATTAGGTAATTAAATCGCGTTGCTAAACTGTTTCAAAAACCTCACATCGTTCTCACTGAACAACCGAAGATCATTAATTCCGTATTTGAGTAAGGCTGGGCGCTCGATACCCATTCCAAATGCGAAGCCGCTGTATTTTACCGGATCGATGCGGCAATTGTTGAGCACATTTGGATGCACCATACCGCAACCGAGTATCTCTACCCATCCCGTCTTCTTACAAATATTGCATCCTTCGCCGCCGCAGATGAAACAAGTTACATCCATCTCTGCGCTCGGCTCTGTGAAAGGGAAATAAGAAGGTCTGAATCTCACCTTCACATCCTGCCCATACATTTCCTTCACGAAGAAATAAAGTGTCTGCTTCAAATCTGCGAAAGAGACATTCTCATCGATATACAATCCTTCAATCTGGTGAAAGAAGCAATGGCTCCTCGCACTCACCGTCTCATTCCTGTACACTCTACCCGGATAGATGCCCCTGATCGGCAACTTTCGCTTTTCCATTTCCCGTATCTGCACATTGCTTGTATGTGTGCGAAGAAGCCAGTCAGGGTTCTGCTGCACATAAAACGTATCCTGCATATCGCGGGCAGGATGATGCTCGTGCAGGTTCAGCGCTGTGAAGTTGTGCCAATCGTCTTCGATCTCCGGTCCCTCAGCCACCGCAAATCCCAGTCTCTGGAATATCGAGACAATGCGATTCCTCATCAGTGTGATGGGATGCCTGCTACCCAGAGGCACTGGATCCCCCGGCAAGCTCAGGTCGATAGTTGGTCCGGCAGGACCAGCCTCCTCATCATTCGACTTGATGGATTCATACTTTGCCTCCACGAAGTTCTTGAACTCATTCATCACCTGTCCGAACTCACGTTTCTTTTCCGCGGGAACATTCTTCATCTCCCCCATTAATCCCTTCACCAGTCCTTTCGTGCCGAGGTATTTTATGCGAAACGCCTCCGCATCTCCGCTCTCTCCCGGTTGCCAGGACGCAATTTCCCGTTTATGTTCATTTATTTTTTGAAGCAAATTGTCCATTGCGCAAATATATGGAAGAGTAGGGGCAAGTTGAGAGTTATGAGAAGGGGGTTATGAGAGATGAGGGATGAGATGAGAGATGAGAGATGAGAGACTTCAATTCAAGAATTCTTTCAAAACCCGAATAGTCTTCGACCCCAAGACCCTCATCTCTCACTCCCTCATCCCTCATCTCTCATCCTCTAACTGTCTTAATCACCCCAACCACCATCCGGTCAGGCTGTACTCGGTCAACTTCCCTAAATCCCCTACCTTAGCATCATGCCAGATCACCTGAACATATCCGATTTTTTGTCACCGATAAATGTGCACAAGCTTTCGCTGGATGAAGGCTACAAAGACGGACAACTTGGCAAGGTGATCGATGTGTATGGCGATGAGTTTCCCAACCTCGACGATGCACAGGTCGTCATCGTGGGATGTGGTGAACAGCGCGGAAGCAGTATCGTGCATACGGAAAGCAATGCACCGCAAGCGATCAGGCAACAACTCTACTCACTTCATTACTGGCACACGGATATTCAGATCGCGGATGTGGGTGATATCCGAAAAGGTTCTCTCTATACTGATTCCTATGCGGCGCTGAAGACTGTGGTTCGCGAGTTAATTGAAGATGGAAAACTGGTAATCATTCTCGGTGGCTCACATGACCTTACCCTCGCGCAGTACGGAGCACACGCCGAGCTGCGCAAGACGATCGAAGCGACTTGTGTGGATGCGTTGATCGACCTCAACATTGATTCTCCTTTCCGCCATGAGAATTTTCTTATGGAAATGCTCACTGGCGAACCGAATTTCATTCGTCATTACAATCACATCGCCTTCCAGAGTTATTTCGTGCATCCGAAGATGCTGGAGACAATGGACAAACTGCGCTTCGATTGCTATCGCGTAGGTACAGTAAAGGAAACCATCGATGAAATGGAACCCGTGATCAGGAACAGCAATCTCTTCAGTTTCGATATAACGGCTATTGCAAATAATTACGCTCCTTCTAATATCACATCGCCAAACGGACTCACAGGCGAAGAGGCTTGCACACTCACTCGCTACGCTGGTATGAGCCCTAACGTGAACAGCATTGGAATTTATGGCTATGATCCCCGCCACGACCGCGACGAGTTAACCGCAATGCAGATAGCTCAAATGATCTGGTACATTCTCGATGGCAGAAGCCGCGCACGGCGTGAGGCACAGCTTGACGAGCGCGATTCATTCAATGAATACCATATGGCCTTCGCGGAAGTGGAGACCACATTCCTCCAAAGCAAGAAGACCGGAAGGTGGTGGATGCAACTACCCGATAAGAAATACATCGCGTGCAGCTATAAAGATTACCTGCTTGCAAGCAGCAACGAAATTCCCGAGCGGTGGCTACGCGCGCAGGAACGACTCTGATAAAAACTAAATACCTCCAATGGTAATACGCACAGGCATCTGCAGCTATGGAATGAGTGGCAAACTTTTTCATGCCCCATTCATTCAGGCTCATCCCGGCTTTGAACTTGCAGCAATTGTAGAACGCCATAAAGAAGATTCAAGGGAACGCTACCCATCTTCCAAACTATACCGCTCCGTCGAAGAACTCTGCGCGGACGATTCTTTACAACTCATCATTGTTAACACTCCAACGCACCTGCATTATGAACAGGTAAAGCTGGCTCTCGAATCTGGAAAGCACGTGGTGGTGGAGAAACCATTCACCGTAAAAGTGAAAGAAGCAGAGGAACTAATTAATCTCGCTAAGAACAAAAATCTACATCTTACCATTTACCAGAATCGCAGGTACGATGGAGACTATCGCGCCGTGAAGAGTGTGCTCGACGAAAAACTGCTCGGCGACCTGCGCGAAGTTGAAATTCGATACGATCG
Organism: uncultured Chitinophagaceae bacterium; assembly: GCA_966250475.1. Lineage (GTDB taxonomy): Bacteria > Bacteroidota > Bacteroidia > Chitinophagales > Chitinophagaceae > CBINHQ01. Next base: position 436 of record CBINHQ010000122.1, on the reverse strand, counting down.
ATATCGGCCCAAATTCGGGGGAAAGACTCACAAAGAAGGTGAACTTCCCGGTGCAGGCATCGTGTACGATCTTAGTCCGCACCTCGTTGATCAGGTAATGCAATTGTTCGGCTGGCCTAAGGCCCTCTATGCCGACATCTGGAAAATGCGGCCGGATGTATCCGCACCCGATTACTTCGAAATGCTTTTTTACTACGACACATTCCGCGTTCGTGCAAAAGCAACCTGCATCGCCAGGGAAACAGGTCACGCCTACATTTTGCATGGCATGAAAGGCAGCTTCCTGCAACACAGATCCGACCTGCAGGAAAACGAACTACTGGCAGGAAGAAGACCTTCTCTTGAAAGCTGGTGTCCCGGTCCTTCCTCACCCGATGGAATCCTTCACACCGAAATCAACGGGCAGACCATCAGGGAAGAGCGAACTTCAACTCCC
>CBINHQ010000121.1:0-6717 GCA_966250475.1 uncultured Chitinophagaceae bacterium | reverse complement strand
GCTGAAGCGTTTGTCCGCCTTCACCGTCAATCTAACTTACAATCTCGAACCGGTGTACGGTTTTCTGCTCGCGTTTGTGATCTACAAGGAGAATGAATTACTCAGCAAATGGTTCTACATCGGGTTCGCGGTCATTGCAGTTGCACTGATCGCCCATATCTTTATCCTCGTTAAAGAAGAAAGAAGACTCTCGCATGCAACAGGATAAATACCACGAGCAGATAGTCTCCTACTACCGGGACACGGAGAATGCATACAAGGATTCCTGGGATCTGAACAACAGCCTCGCCATTCACTATGGCTACTGGGACGAAAAGGTTCGCAACTTTCCGCAATCATTGATCAGGATGAATGAAGTGATGATGGAATCTGCCGGTATCACATCCGACGACGAGGTACTCGACGCAGGCTGCGGAGTGGGAGGAAGCAGCATCTTTCTTGCCGTGAATGTTGGTTGCAATGTCACAGGAATCACCTTAAGTCCTCGCCAGGTTGAACATGCAGAAAAGAACGCGAAAGAAAAAGGAGTCGCTGAGAAAGTGACCTTTAAAGTAATGGACTATTGCAATACTTCATTTCCCAATCAAAGTTTCGATGTGATCTGGGGTTGTGAAAGCATTTGCTACGCTTCCGATAAAGAGAAGTTCATTGCAGAAGCATGGCGGCTACTTCGTCCAGGCGGAAGGCTGGTGGTGGCAGATGGCTTCGTGACGAAGTTTGAATACAACGATCACCCCATCATCCGCAAATGGCTCGATGGCTGGGCAGTGAACTATCTCGAATCGCCGGATCGGTTTTCAGAATTCATGCTGGAAACAGGATTCACCGGCATAGAATACCGAGATATTTCGAAACAGGCAAGGCATTCATCAAAGCGGTTGAACAGGTTTTATTATCTCGCAAGCTTATATGTCAATTGGAAGAATCTTACTTCTTCACGCAAGCCTACTCCCCATCAATTGGGCAATATCGCAGCGTGCCGCCAGCAGTATCTTGGCATGAAGAAAGGTCTGTGGCAATATGGCTTGATAACCGGTAAAAAGAGTTCATGAGATTTCGGGTCTCATCTTTAACTTTAAAAAATAATTCCACTATCGTGAAGAAGTTCTCCATACTACTGCTTTTCGCATTGATTTTTCAGTTTGTTTCTGCCCAGAAAAAGCCGCTCGATCATTCAGTGTATGATGGCTGGCAGAATATCGGGTCGCCCATGATCAGCGACGACGGCAAATGGATCGTCTATTCCATCAATGCGCAGGAAGGCGATAACGAACTCGTTGTGCAGTCCGCAGACATGCAATACAAGAAAATTATTCCCAGGGCATCCAGTCCCAGGATCACACTAGATAATCGTTACCTCGTGTTTCGCATTCAACCCACGTTCAAGCAATCCAGGGAGGCGAAAATAAAGAAGAAGCGCCCGGATGAAATGCCGAAGGATTCGCTCGGAGTGTTGGTGCTTGGAACGGACAGCGTCTGGAAGAAGGCAAGAGTGAAATCATTCAAGGTTCCGGAAGAAAGCTTTGGATGGATTGCATACCAGATGGAGAAGCCGGTGCCTATTCCTTCGAAGAAATCATCATCGCCCGATGTGAAGAAGATAACTGACAGCCTCAACAGGATAATCGACTCACTCGTACAGCTCGTGGAGAATCCTCCATCAAAGAAGAAGAGAAACCGCGATGCGGAAGAATTAGTTGATGCAGATGGAGATGAGTCTTCACCAGGAAGTTCAAACGCGGGGACCGAGTTGATTCTTCGCAAGACATCAACTGGCGAACAAATGATTTTTTCGAATGTACTTGAGTATGCCTTTGACAAAAAGGGAACCAAGGTGGTAATCGAAAAGGCGAGGGAAGGAAAGGATTCCACCTCGAAGAATCTCGTATTGCTGATGGACCTTCAGAAAGGATACGCTGATACGATCAGCAGGGGAGGCAACGACTTCAGGAGTTTTGCCTTCTCGGATGATGGCATCAAACTCGCATTCGTTGCCGAGCGCGACGCAACTAGCCCGAAAGCCTTGCAGAAGTATTACAAGCTCTGGTACTATCGCGAGGGAATGGATTCCGCCAGGATGATGGTTGATAAGGACGCACCAGGCATGCAGGTCGGAATGACTGTTAGCGAACACAGCCATGTGCAATTCAGCAAGTCTGGCAAGAGATTGTTTTTCGGCACCGCACCGATACTTCCTCCAAAAGACACAAGCCTGATTGAAATCGACCAGGTGAAAGTTGATATCTGGCATTACAATGATGACTATCTGCAGACGAGACAACTCTCACTGCTCAACAGAGATCTCCAGCAGAATTACCTGGCGATGGTGGACCTGGATAACAATTCAATCACGCAGCTTGCTTCGATTGAGCTTCCGACCGTGTACACAACTGACGAAGGAGATGGCGAAACTTTTGTGGGAATCACCGACTACGGCAATCGCATCGAGGAGCAATGGGTGGGCAGAACAAGGAAGTCCATCTACGCGATCAATCCTCAAAATGGAAATGCTACTCTCGTGAAGAAGAACGCGGACTTATTCATTTCACCCTCCATGCTTTCTCCCACGGGTAAGTATATTGTATGGTATGAATTGAAGCCGAAGCAATACATGATCTATGATGGCGAAAAAGTGCGAACTCTAACCTCAGGAATAAAGTATCCTTTGTACAATGAAGAAAATGACCTGCCCAACGATCCGTCTCCGTATGGAATGATGGGCTGGTACGAAGGAGATTCCGCCGTGTATGTGTATGATCGTTACGATGTGTGGAAACTCGATCCGGAAGGCAAGCAAAAGCCTCAACTTCTCAATCCGATTTCAGGCCGTTCATCGAAGACCAGGTTCCGCTACGTACGCACCGATCCCGATGAGCGATTCATTTCCTGCAAGACTGTGATGCTATTCCGCACTTTCAATGAGCGCGATAAGACAAGCGGCTATTGGCTTAACAAACATCCTCAAAATGGCGAGGCCGCAGACCTTCCCGTACTTGCGCAAGCGAATGTTTCTAATGGAGTCTTTAGGGCGAAGAAAGGTGAAGGCTACCTGTTCGCACTTGAGACCTACACCAAATCGCCGGATCTCTATTTCTGCAAGGATCCGAATGATTTTATGAATGCAACGAAATTGTCTTCACTCAACCCGCAGCAGGAGGAATACAATTGGGGAACTGCAGAGCTTTACAAATGGAAGGCCTTTGATGGAAAGATGGCTGAGGGAATTCTATACAAGCCCGAGGACTTCAACCCTGCGAAGAAATATCCTCTTATCTTCTATTTCTACGAGCGACACTCCGATAATCTGTATGATTACATTCCGCCCACACCAACTGGTTCAAGGCTGAACATTTCCTTTTATGTCAGTCGAGGATACCTTGTGTTCTCACCTGACATCAGGTACACTATTGGTCATCCCGCGAAGAGCGCATACAATTATGTGGTGAGCGCTGCACGCGATCTCGCGAAGAAGAAATGGGTCGATGCAAACAATATGGCCATACAAGGTCAAAGTTGGGGCGGCATCCAGGTTGCGCAACTCATCACCATGACGGATATGTTCAAGGCGGCATGGGCAGGAGCGCCGGTTGCTAACATGACCAGCGCGTATGGCGGCATTCGCTGGGGTAGTGGAATGAACAGGCAATTCCAGTACGAGAAGACACAAAGTCGCATCGGCGCCACATTGTGGGAAAAGCCTCAATTGTACATCGAGAACTCACCTTTGTTTCATTTGCCCAAGGTAAAGACGCCGCTCGTGATCATGCACAACGACGCCGACGGTGCAGTGCCCTGGTACCAGGGCATCGAACTCTTCACCGGACTAAGAAGACTTGGAAAAAAAGTCTGGATGCTCAACTACAATGGCGAGAATCACAACCTGGTCGAGCGAAAGAATAAGAAGGATATCCAAATCCGGCAACAGCAATTCTTCGATTACATGCTAAAAGGAGAACCGCCGGCACGTTGGATCACAGAAGGAGTCCCGGCCACAATGAAAGGAAAAGAAAACGGCCTGGAATTCTAAAGCATCGCCCCATTAACTAATTAACTAATTAACTAATTAGCTAATTAACTAGGCTGCTTGTGCGGAAATAAACTTCACCAGGCTTCTTTTAGCAATCGGCAGAAGTGTTTCCTCAACCGGAAACGACATGCTCACTTCGATTGAAAACACGGCAGGATTTTGAAGTGCACTGTGATTCCTTATCAGGTCAGACTTGATGTGTTCGAATGTATTTGCAATGCTGCGGTAGCAGGTGTCGACGAACGAAGTCTTCATGCTCCTGTACTTCTCATCGTGTTTCTCGAAGATTGAAAGGCGGTATGAATAAATTCTCGTATCCGTAGAATTGCCCATCGCTAACATGAAGTAACCTTCTTTGCTGTCGAGCGGAATCAGGCCAACCGGGTTGATGTTGATCTTGTCTTCAACGAATTCGTAAATGTCAACTCCCGTGTTAAGCGTTTGCTTGATCGTTTTTGCTGAATAGACGATTATATCTTCGAGTTCCTTCATCAATTCGGTATCCTCGATCATCTGCTCATAAAGCAATTGAAGTTTTTCTATTTGAATCCCCGTTAATTTCTTCGGAAAATGGTCCTGCAGGAATTTCTTATTCTCCCTGAAGGCAACGAGGTTGTTGTAATGAAAGACCACATCGGCTAGTTGAGGATAAAGCTTAGTCTCATCGAAGTATTTGTTGATTTCCTGGAGATAGGCGAGGAGGGTGTACTTCTTTAATTCGAAGTCGATGTAGCCTTCAGCGAACCAGGTCTCGGATAGTTTTTTCATACTTAACGGGTTTTTCTGATTCCTAATTTAAAAAAAGAAGCCCAAAAATTCTAATGGCTTCGCGGGTAAATTGATTTAATGAGCCCGTTTTGGATTATTTTTAGGAAAAATCCCATATGGCTCGTACGATACTCGTTCTCCTTGTACTCTTTGTAAGCTTCAGCGCTAACAGTCAAAATATCTTCATCGTAAGGCATGCCGAGAAGGCAGCGCCGGGTCCTGACATGAAGAGTGATGTATCATTATCTGAAACAGGCAACCAGCGTGCCGAAGCATTGAAGGAAGCATTGCAGAACGAACAGATCCAGGCGATCTACTCAACCAACACTCTCAGAACACGTAGCACTGCAGCGCCGACGGCAAGCTTGTTTGGGTTGAACATTCAATCGTATGGACCTTATCCGGATTCAGCATTTGCAAAATCCATGATTCAGTTGGGAAAGAATGTCCTCATTGTTGGTCATTCAAACACGGTTGATGACGTAGTGAATCTTATTATGGGAGAGAAGGTCATTCCCGGTGACCTTGATGAGAGTGAGTACGATAATCTTTATGTGATTCGATTCACAAATGGAGTTGCGAAATTCGAGCACAGAAAGTTTGGCGCTGCTTCCGCGAGATAAAAATTCAATTAGTCTATGTTGCCTGGGATTCTCTCCGCATTGCTTCGGTGAGTCTCGAGATCGATCATTAACGTGAGCTGGAAGAAGTGCTTACCGGTTCCTACATCATTCTTGAAATCATATTGGTAACAATAGCCGGGCTGAATAGTGAACATATCGTTGAACTGATAGCCCGCGCCGATAAAGAACCTGTTTCTTTCAAAATGGGGTTTCTTGTTTGTGAGGAATATCTCATTGAAGGAGGAAGCATACACAGTTCCGGCTTCGACCTTGCGACGGTTGATAGGAACCACAGCATTTAAACGATACCTGAACCTGTTCCTAAATCCGGTTTCTTTAAACCAGCGATGCTCGACCCTGTAACGGTGTTCAAACTTTATGCGGTCGAGGAAGTGATTCATGGTAAGTTGTTGCCAGAACCTGAACTCACTTGCGGTTACGGGTTGTTTGAAACTGCCACCATCGGTGAAGGTTTTGTACTTGCCGATCCCCAGCAGGAACGAGAAGTTCTTGTTGAGTGAATAGGAAACGCCTCCTTTTATTTCGTAGTAGAAGTGATTGTCGTAAAATGATTGCGATCTTACCTGTAGTTCATTGAACAGGCTCCATTTTTCAGAAAGAGTCAGGCCTGTATTAATCACATTCCACGATCCAAAATCTTTCTTCTGGCCAATCGCGACAATGCTGAGTAGCAGTCCGAAGACCATGCTAATTTTTCTTTTCATCACTGGGTTTCTGATCTCACGAATTAATAGTCTCTGTCGCCGTTGAAATTTTCAAGTTCATTCGCAACTGCGGTGAGGAAGGTAGCGCCGAGGCTGCCGTCAACAATTCTGTGATCGTAGCTAAGGCTGAGATACATCATGTGCCTGATCGCGATGGAATCACCATGTGGTGTCTCTATCACAACCGGACGTTTCTTGATTGCGCCAACTGCGAGGATGGCTACCTGCGGCTGATTGATGATCGGCGTGCCCATGAGGCTTCCAAAGGTGCCGACGTTGGTGAGGGTGAAGGTTCCACCCTGCGTATCATCCGCCTTCAGTTTGCCGTTTCTGGCATTCTCTGCGAGGTTGTTCACCTGCTTGGCAAGCCCGACGAGGTTGAGCTGGTCAGCATTCTTTATGATGGGAACGATGAGGTTGCCTGATGGAAGGGCAGTGGCCATGCCGATGTTGATGTCCTTCTTCACGATGATCCTGTCGCCATCAACGGAGCTATTCACGAGAGGGAATTTCTTGATGCACTTCACAACCGCTTCTATGAAGAGGGGAGTGAAGGTGATCTTGGTGCCTTCGC
>CBINHQ010000120.1:0-6720 GCA_966250475.1 uncultured Chitinophagaceae bacterium | reverse complement strand
CCGATCTATCCGTATCCGGAGAGAAATCCGGAGGAAGCAGAGGCGAATAGAAGGGTGGAGATTAAGATTCTTAGGAAATAAGCGGGGAATAGTTATTCGTTGACAGTTGACCGTTGACCGTTGACCGTTGACAGTTGAGAGTTGACAAGCCTGTCCTGACGAAGGTCAGGGTTGACAAGCTTGCCCCGATGAAAATCGGGGTTGACAGTAGATAGGCTTGCCGTGACGAAGGTCAGGGTTGACTGCACGGAGATGAACGAAGAGAGATGAGTATCTTAAAGTTGAAAATCTCTTCGAAATATCTAAGAGTATCAACCTCGAAGTCACTACTCTCTCATCACTCATCTCTCATCCCTCAAAAGCATCTAACGTTCACCTGTCAACTAATGACTAACCAACACCTTCCCCGTCGCCAATTCCTTACCCGCTGCATCATGCACCACCACATAATAGATTCCACGCTGCGCGGGTTGAATGTTAACGTTCAACAACGTGTAAGGTCCATTGATCGCGAAGTTGCGGGTATACACTCTTGATCCCTTTGAATCAAACACCACAATGCTGCGCTGCGAGCTTACGCCTGCTGAATTATAATATGAAACCGTGAACTGCCCATTGTTCGGGCTTGGGAAGATGAACAACCTTTCGCTTGCGGTAGTACCAATCACTAATACATTCGATGTGTTGTTACATCCAGTAACCTGGTTCACGATGTCAACGCGGTAATCTCCCACTTCAACTGAATCCACCACATAGGTAGTGCCAGTTACGCCTGGAATTACATTTCCATTCATGTACCATGTGATGTCGAAGCCGGCTGCTGAAGGATTGATGTCGGCAGTAATGGTTGCCGATTGTCCCGGAAGCAATGTTGCTGAAGGCGCAGGAGTGAGTGTAACAGTTGGCCTTGCATTAACAGTGAGTTCAGCTCCGTCTGATGGCACTGGTGTGGTACAAGTCGGATTCCACAGCAATGCACGGTACAGATTACCGTCCATTCCAGCGGTAACAGAATTCACGGCAAGAGTATTTGTAATTGCGCCTGCGATGTTGGTGTATGATGTACCGCCATCGGAGCTTACCTGCCATTGATAGTTCACATTCGCTCCGCTTCCTGCAACGGTGAATGATACATTTCCTGTCTCGCAAATGGTTATATCATCAGGCTGATCTGTGATTGTAACTGGACTGATCACTGTGAGCACCGCTGCGTTTGATGTAACGCCAGGTGCGCATGTGCCACCAATATTCACCCTGTAGCGATTGCCGTTCATTCCGGTAGTGAGAGAGTTCACTGTGTATGTTGAACTGCCCGCTCCGGAAATATCATTGAACGTTGCGCCTCCATCTGTACTCAATTGCCACTGGTATGTGAGTCCGGTTCCTCCTGCCGTCACGCTAAACGTGTTGTTGCTTCCGGTACACAGTGTAACATTTTGCGGATGCTGACTGATTGATGGCGGTTCCTGTACCGTAATGGTAGCTACATCAGAGAAGACTGAATTACACTGACCGGATACCAAAACTTTGTACTGGTTGCTTTGCTGGGCAGTGGTGACTGAATTCAATGTGTATGTTGCGCTGTTAGCTCCAGCTATCTCTGTGAAGGTTGAGCCTCCATCGGTACTCACATACCATTGATAGCTGATCGCGCCAGGAGATGTAACAGAGAATGTCGCATCATCACCAGAACACAACACCTGAGTTGGGGCAGGTTGCGTTGATATGCTTGGCGCAGTTCCTGTCTGCACTACAAAATTTAGATTAATATTCTTCGTGATTGTTCCCGCAGTGCCTGTGACTGTGACCACATAGATACCATTCACCATGTTGTTCACGTTGTTCAACGTAACTGTTGTGCTCGAACCAGGGTTAACAGGATCGGTTCCGAATGTAACCGTTGTTCCCGGAGGGAAGTTTGTACCGCTGAGAGTATAGGAAAGGTCAATTGGAGTTGAGAATCCACCTGTTGCTGTTGTCGAAAGTGATGCGACAGCAGTAGTTGGTCCTGCACATGCCACGCTCGTGTTGCCTGGGTTCACAAAATCAAATGAGGAAGCCGGCATCGTGATCGTGAAGTTCGCATTCGAAATATCGAAGAAGATATTTCCAATTGCTTCAATCTTTATTCTTGCTGTGGTGGTGACGATTGCCGGAATCACAAGGTCTTCTGATCCGTCGTTGGGCGTGCTTGCCGCAATCACTGTAGGATATGTGAGACCTCCATCAGTCGAGAGTGAAATCTTCACATTGGTTACATCGAAAGGCACCAAATTCGTACCGGCCACATTCCATGTGATTGTTTGTGTAGATCCACCCATATAGCTTTCACCGCCATTTGGCGATGTCACCAGGAATGGTTCCGTGCCGGCTACGTTCACCTGGAACACATCTGTTGTCTGACAACCACTTGATCCGCTGGAAACAACTCCACCTCCTCCTGCGCGGTTGTCTCTCACAGTTAGTTTAAACTTCATCGGCCTTGCTACGGGGGAAAGCGTTTCTCCCTTCAACCCGTTCATTGCAGAGGGAGGATTAGCCGGGAATCCTGCAAGGATCACCGAAATATCTGGGAATGTTCTGCTGCCCGTTGTTTTGGGAAGACGCGATCTGAACAATGGAGTTGTGTTACCTGCAGGCAGCACGGCTCCTGCATTCCACGTTCCACCCGGATTGCCAAGATCCCATTCATCCCAACTGTATGTCAACGCATCGCCATCCGCGTCCGTAGCACTACCTGTAAGAGTGAAAGGTGTGCTGACCGGAATGGTTACTCCATTGTTTTCAAGAGGAGCGATTACCGGCAATGTATTATTCGTTGGAGTTGCTACACCGCAAGTTGCGCCTCCGCCGGCAGAAAGGAAGTTGCTGATCTCATCGAAACTGATGGGATGGAAAATGGGATCGCTGTTTGGCTGAATATTTTGCGCTCCGCAAATGCCGGCATAAGCCTGAATGGTTGTACCGCTTCCGGGTTCATACTTCGTTGAATTGGGAGATGATCCACAACCGTTCATAGAGTGATTACCTCCGAACTGGTGTCCCATCTCATGCGATACGTAATCAATGTCGTACGCATCGCCTGTAGGGAATGGACTTCCTGTGATACCACGCGCCTTGCTTGTTCCGCAAACTGAATTAAGCTGGGCCAGTCCGCCTCCACCGGTGCTGAATGTATGGCCGATGTCGTAGTTGGCCGCGCCAATATTCGCGCCTATCACGGTCTGGCTTTCGTTAATCAATGTGTTCGCATTGTTATTTCCATTGAATGGATCCGTTGCTGCGTTCAGGTATTCGATGATGTTGTTGTTCGCGATCAGTACAAGGCTAACCGAGAGTTCTACTTCGTAAACACCCACCACCCTGTTTATTGTGGTAACGATGGCTGAGTGAAGAATATTCGGATCGCTGCCTGCGGCCACACCCGGCGCCTGTGCATATTCACCTGTGCAGGCAACTGCCAGGCGAAATGTCTTCATCTCCTGTCCTCGACATGGCGCCTGTATTCTTGCGGGTGGCGTTGGAGGATCGGGAACCTCGCAGGTAAAGCTGCCACTGCGCGTAAGGTCCTGGCGGAAATAACTAATGTATCTGTCAGTCGCGCCAACAGCATAAGGATCGATGTAATAAGTTCCATTCACAGACAATACCTGTGCGTGGAAACCGCGTGCTGTAAGATCAAACCTTATCGTGGAATAAGGATCATCGATTCCCTGTCCAGCGAAAGTGCGAATCATCGGAAACTTCGCTGCAAGCGCAGGCTCCTGGATGCTGCTTTCCCAAACACGATATTTTTTTATAGTACCATCCGGTGCCGGAAGTTCCAACACGGGCGCAAGGGATCTGTTCGCCATGGTCTTTCCATCTGGCAGCGACCATAGGAAGGTACGCATCGCAGGAAAATCCATCTGCAATGTGCGGTATTTTGAAGGGATGATCACGCGCTGCTCGTTGCCACGGGCCATGCCCGCCTCCGGCGCATCGGTGAAGAAATTATTCTGTGAAAAAGCGTTGAAGGATAAGGTTGCTCCCACAAGGAACAAGCTTAAGGACAGGTAAAATTTTCTCATTCGCTGAATTTGAGTTTTGGGAAGCACTAAAATTAGGGGATTTTGAGGAAAGTCAAGGAAGACTGGGTGGTTTGGGGTTTGGAGTTTGGTTTAGGGGTTTAAGGGTTTAAGGGTTTAAAAGTTTAAAGGTTTAAAGGTTTAAAGGTTTAAAAGTTTAAAATGGTGGCTCCGAATTTAAATCACTCATCCTGATCTCATGGTAAACTTCTCAACGGTCAACCCCGATTTTCATCGGGGCAGATTTGTCAACCCTGACCTTCGTCAGGGCAAGCTTGGCAACTGTCAACCCCGATTTTCATCGGGGCAAGCTTGTCAACGGTTAACCCCGATTTTCATCAGGGCAGACTTGTCAACGGTCAACGGTCAACAGTCAACGGTCAACGACCTACGACCTACGGTCTACGGTCAACCAAAAAAAACCCCGCCTTTCGGCAGGGTTTTCTCCATTTTTAAAATCCTTATTAATATCCCATTCCGCCCATGTCGGGAGCGCCATGTGCGTGAGGAGCTTCTTCTTTCTTCGGCTTGTCGGCAACCACACATTCAGTGGTAAGCAACATGCCTGCGATTGAAGCTGCATTCTCAAGGGCGATGCGGGCAACCTTTGTCGGGTCGATCACACCAGCCTTCAGGAGGTTTTCATACACTTCGCTGCGGGCGTTGAAACCATAATCAGCCTTTCCTTCCTTCACCTTCTGCACCACGATGGAACCTTCGATGCCTGCATTAGCCACGATTTGGCGAAGAGGCTCTTCGAGTGCCCTGCGTACGATTGCCGCACCTGTAGTCTCATCTTCGTTTGCACCCTTGAATTTTTCGATTGATTCGATGGAGCGGATGAACGCGATACCACCACCGGGAACGATACCTTCCTCAACGGCAGCCCTTGTTGCATGAAGCGCATCATCCACGCGATCTTTCTTCTCCTTCATTTCCACTTCAGTTGCTGCACCAATGTTCAGCACTGCCACACCACCGCTGAGCTTTGCAAGACGCTCCTGCAGCTTTTCCTTGTCGTAGTCAGAAGTAGTTACTTCAATCTGCGCCTTGATCTGGTTGATCCTTGCGTTGATGTCTTCCTTCTTGCCTTTTCCGCCAACAATAGTGGTGTTGTCCTTATCGATAGTAACTGTTGATGCTGTTCCGAGGTAGCTCAGGTCTGCATTCTCGAGTTTATAGCCTTGCTCTTCACTGATCACGATACCTTTTGTGAGTACTGCGATATCCTGGAGCATTTCCTTTCTGCGGTCGCCGAAGCCGGGAGCCTTCACTGCAGCAACCTTCAGTGTGCCGCGAAGTTTGTTTACTACGAGAGTAGCAAGCGCTTCACCTTCGAGGTCTTCTGCAATGATCAGGAGCGGACGTCCTGCCTGTGCAACTTTCTCGAGGATGTGAAGAATGTCCTTCATGTTGCTGATCTTCTTGTCGTAGATCAGGATGTATGGATTCTCGAGTTCAGCTTCCATCTTTTCGCTGTTAGTAACGAAGTATGGAGAGATGTAACCGCGGTCGAACTGCATACCTTCTACCACTTCAATTCCTGTCTCTGTACCACGCGCTTCTTCTACTGTGATAACTCCTTCCTTACCTACCCTCTTCATTGCTTCAGCGATCAGCTTACCGATCTCGGGATCGTTGTTGGCAGAGATTGAAGCAACCTGCTGAATCTTGCTGCTGTCGTTTCCTACAGCCTGCGACTGAGTCTTAAGATTGTCGATGATTTTTGCAACAGCTTTATCGATGCCCCTCTTAAGGTCCATCGGGTTTGCGCCGGCAGCAACCATCTTCAGGCCTTCGCCGATGATTGATTGTGCGAGAACAGTTGCAGTAGTGGTACCATCACCCGCGATGTCAGCGGTCTTGGAAGCAACTTCCTTAACCATCTGCGCACCCATGTTTTCGATGGGATCTTCCAGTTCAATTTCCTTTGCAACGGTAACACCATCCTTTGTAACGGAAGGAGCGCCGAATTTCTTTTCAATAACTACGTTACGACCTTTTGGTCCGAGGGTAACCTTTACGGCGTTAGCGAGAGTGTCAACGCCCTTTTTCATTTTATTTCTTGCCTCAATATCGAAGAAGAGTTGTTTTGCCATAGTATCTAAGTTTGTAAAATTTGATAATTTGAATTTCCTGGCGAAGAGAGCCAGATTTCATTAAACGATGGCGAGAATGTCGCTTTCCCTCATGATGAGGTAATCCTGTCCTTCGATCTGGATTTCCGTTCCGGAATACTTGCCATAAAGCACCGTATCTCCGTTTTTCACGGTAACAGGTTCATCCTTTTTGCCAGGGCCTGCGGCGATCACAACTCCACGTTGAGGCTTTTCCTTGGCAGTGTCCGGGATGATAATGCCCCCGGCAGTCTTTTCTTCAGCAACGGCGGGCTTCACTATTACCCTGTCATGCAGCGGGGTAACGTTTACTTTCTTAGCCATAATTGTATTGATTTTTGATTTGTTGAATAACTGTCCTCCCCCTCGTTTCCGGGGGACGGCAAAGGTAAACGATTATTGTGCCATTCGGATAAAAGTGAAAAAATTGCAGAATCGGGGGAAGAGTTGGCAGTTTGGGGGAGAAAGATGGCAGGGAAAGGGTTGACCGTTGACAGTTGACCGTTGACCGTCATTAGATGAGGGATGAGAGATGA
>CBINHQ010000119.1:0-6765 GCA_966250475.1 uncultured Chitinophagaceae bacterium | reverse complement strand
ACACCAATTGGATCTTCACCATCACCAATTGTTTCGGTGATTGTGAATAATCCAACAGTTGTTTCCACTACATCGGGCAGCCGTTGCGGTCCCGGCGAGGTTACGCTTACTGCTTCTGCTCCCGGTTACAATGTGAACTGGTATGAAAATGCAACAGGCGGACTTCCAATTTATAGCGGTGATGTGTTTACCACACCGGTAATCACCAACACTACTACTTATTATGTAGGCGCCAGCACTGCGGGCGGTGGTACCGTTTCGGCTGGTTTCCCCAATGCGATATCTACATCCGGATATACACTCGAAGCAGGATTGTTCTTCGATGCGCTTACAGATTTCACTATTGAAGGTGTGTATGCATACCCGACTGGTACAGGTGCAGGTACTGCTACCATTGCACTGCAGACCACCGGTAATGTCACACTGCAGCAGGTTGTGGTTAACCTCACTGGTTCAGGTTCTCCACACGTGAAGACATACATTCCGTTGAACTTTAACGTTCCCACTGGTACCGACTACAGACTTGTGATGCTCGATAATACTGGTGGCGTTACTGGTTTCATTCGTGAGTCTGGTTCATCATGGGGATCATATCCTTTGACTACACCAGGCATTCTCTCCATCACAGGTGGTAAGTGCTGCCCCGATGGTAACAGCACCTCATATTATTATTTCTACGACTGGCAGGTGAGCGCAGGTTGTGAAGGAACGCGTGTACCGGTTACTGCAACTATCAATACCACTCCTGATCTTGATGTGAATGCAACTGCTGTTTCAATCTGCCAGGGTGAAAGCACTACACTGAGCGTGACCAGTACTAATCCGGGCTTTACTTACACCTGGGAACCAGGTGGCGCACCGGGAGCCTCACTTGTTGTGAATCCCACTGAGCCGACCATGTACTATGTTAACGCGGTTGATAACAGCGGCGGTACTTTTAACGGTTGTGCAAACATCGACTCAATTATGATTGATGTGAGCCCTGTTCCGTCGCCCGTATTTATCACACCGCCTGCATCTGCTGTTTGCCTTGGCGGAAGCGCCACTGAGTTGAACGTGGGCGGTGGTACTTTGGCCTTCGTTGCAACAATCGGTGATGGAACAGTTACGAATGCGACGAACTCAACAACCAACATGCCTCCGTATGGCAATTACTACTCTGGTACGCGTCACCAAATGCTGATTCATGCATCTGAGCTCACGGCACAGGGCATGTCAGCCGGAAGCCTTCTCAATTCACTTGCCTTTGATGTGATCAGCAACACAAATGTATTAGGCTATAACAATTTCACGATCAGGCTGGCGAATACATCTGCAACAGCCCTGACTTCAACATTCATCTCCACTGGTCTGCAGGAAGTGTACACTGCTCCAAACTTCAATCCATCACCAGGATGGAGCACGCACGACTTCCACACTCCGTTTGTGTGGGATGGACCCAGCAACCTGTTGGTGGAAACCTACTTCACTAATTGCGGTAATTCAACCTCAAGTTGTACAGGTGGTACTACTTGTACAGGTACAGGGAACGGGGTAACGTATACTACGAATGCGGTGACCAATCAGACTTCAACTCCATTTGTTAGCCATGCATACTATTACTCAGATGGAGAAAGCTGTAATCCGCAAACGGTTACCGGCGCTTCCACTACCAACTCGGTAAGGCCAAACATGCAATTTGGATTTGGCTCACCAACAACAATCACATGGGCTCCTGCCACAGGCCTCTTCACTGATGCCGCGGCAACTGTTCCATATGTTGCAGGCACGCATGCTACTACTATCTATGCAAAGCCTGCAACTGCGACAACATACACTGTTACCGCAACTGCTGGTGCAAACTGTACTTCTTCCAACACGGTAGATGTTGCAGTAACTACGCCACCTGCAGCAACCATTTCTTATGCAGGATCTCCATATTGTAACACAGGTACTGCCACAGTTACTCATACCGGCAGCACAGGTGGTACATACAGTGCACCTACCGGCCTGGTGATCGATGCAATGACAGGTGAGATTAATCTTGCCGGAAGCATACCCGGAACGTATGATGTAACCTATACAATTCTTGCGAACGGAGGTTGCGATGAATACAGCACAACCACATCGGTTACTATCAACGCAGCGCCTTCTGCAGCGATTGATTACGCAGGTTCTCCATACTGCCTTGGTAGCGGCATTGTAAACGTTACCCAGACTGGTGCAATGGGTGGTACTTACAGCTCTACAGCAGGATTGTCGATCGATCCAATCACCGGCGCAATCGATGTTGCAGCCAGCACCCTCGGAGTGTATACGGTAACTTATACCATTGCAGCTTCAGGTGGATGCCCTGTTTACACTACAACTACACAGGTTGAGATCACAGACTCTCCGGCCGCAACCATCAGCTATGATAATGCGCCGTATTGTACCAACGCTGGATTTGCTTCTGTAACAAGGAATGGTACATCCGGTGGAACATACAGCTCTACCACAGGACTCTCAATCGATCCCGCAACAGGTGAGATTGACCTCGGCGCGAGCACACCAGGTACATATACAGTTACCTATGCAATTGCAACATCTGGCGGATGTTCTGCATTCTCAACAACAACAAATGTCACCATCAATGCAGCGCCTTCTGCAACCATCAGCTATACTGGATCTCCGTATTGCGCGGGTGCAGGCACAGCGACTGTAACGCATACCGGAACCACCGGTGGTACTTACAGTGCTGCTCCGGGTGGATTAGTGATCGATGCGAACACTGGTACTATCAACCTTGCCACCAGCGCTCCTGGTACGTACACTATTACTTACTCAGTAGCTCCGGCAAATGGTTGCGTGCTATACACCACTACTACCGACGTTACGGTATCACCGCTTCCTGCGGCTACGATCTCTTACGCAGGATCGCCATACTGTAACACAGGATCAGTAGTGAATGTGACGCAGACAGGAACACCAGGTGGTACTTACAGTTCCACAACTGGTCTGGTTATCGATCCAGCTACCGGTGCTGTGAATGTAGGCACCAGTGCACTGGGCACTTACACGGTTACATACACAATCCCGGCAGGAAATGGATGTAGCCAGTTCACAACAACAACTACCATCTCCATCGTTGCTCCTCCAGCGGCAACCATCAGCTATGCAGGTTCGCCATACTGTAACAACGCTGGCACGGCAAGCGTAACGCTTACTGGTACTACAGGTGGTATTTATACATCAACAACAGGATTGTCGATCAATCCAACAACAGGTGATATCAACCTTGGCGCGAGCACACCGGGCACTTATGTGGTAACTTATACCATTGCTCCTGTTACAGGATGCGTAGGCATCACCGCCTCTGCAAGTGTGACGATTACTGCATCGCCATCGGCTACTATCACTTATAATGGCGCTCCGTTCTGTAGCACAGTTTCTACTGCAAACGTTACACGCTCTGGTGCATCAGGTGGAACATTCAGCTCCACTCCGGGTTTGACCATCAATGCCACAACAGGTCAGATCAATGTGGCAACAAGCACACCTGGATCTTACACTGTAAGCTATACAGTGCCTGGTGGAAACGGATGTCCTGACTTCGTTGCAACAACTCCTGTTACAATCACACAGGCGCCTTCTGCAACGATCAGCTATGCGGGATCACCCTATTGCGGTGGCGCAGGTACGGCATCTGTAACGCATACCGGATCTACGGGAGGCACATACAGCTCCACAAGCGGACTGGCGATTGACGCAACTACAGGTGAGGTTGATCTTGCTGCAAGTGCGGCAGGTACCTACGTGGTTAGTTACACCATACCTGCTTCGGGCGGATGTGCTACTTATTCGGCAACCACAGTAATCAACATAACTGCTACGCCTTCCGCAACGATCAGCTATGCTGGATCGCCATATTGCGGAAACGGTGGAACTGCTAACGTTACTCTCACCGGTTCAACTGGTGGTACGTTTAGCTCTACTACCGGACTCTCTATCAATTCAACAACTGGTGCTATCAATATCGGAGCAAGCACACCGGGAACTTATACCGTAACCTATTCAATTGCGGCTTCAGGACCTTGCTCTGCATTCAGCACTACAACTGATGTGACGATCTCACCTGCGCCTTCGGCAACGATCAGCTACGCGGGATCGCCATACTGCAGCAACGCAGGTACGGCTTCAGTAACATTGACTGGTACAACTGGCGGAACGTTCAGCTCCACACCTGGTCTTGCCATCGATGCGACAACAGGAGCAATTGACCTCGCTGCAAGCAGCGCTGGAACATACACCGTTACTTACACCATTGCTGCATCCGGCGGATGTGATGTGTATACCACAACGACAAACGTTACCGTTTCGGCTGCACCCTCGGCAACAATCAGCTATGCTGGTTCGCCGTATTGCGGCAGTGCAGGAACGGCTGTAATCACTCACACCGGAACTCCGGGAGGAACTTACAGCTCAACCGGTGGATTGTCGATCAACCCCGGCACAGGTGCAATCAACCTCGGTGCCAGCACGCCTGGAACATATACGGTTACTTACACAATTCCGGGAGCAAACGGATGTCCGACTTATACGGCCACTACTGTGGTACAGCTCACCACATCTGGTACGTGGACTGGTATCGTAAGTACCGATTGGAACAACCCGGCTAACTGGTGCGGTGGAATTCCATCATCTGCAACCGATGCGGTGATTCCTGCCGCGGCACCAAACATGCCTGACCTCAGCAACGGTACAGGTTCTGTGAGGAACATTTCAACCGAACCGGGAGTTACACTCACCATCGGCAACGCTGGTGTACTCGAACTCTACGGAAGCATGACGGGCGGTGGAGCGCTTCAGGCAGATAATGGCAGCATCGTCCTTCGCGGCATCACCGATCAGTTTATTCCTGCATTCAATGCTACAAATCTTACGATGAACATGGCTGGTGCAGGATCGTTGATCCTCGGTGGCAACTCTGGTGTAACCGGAGCGGTTACACTCACAAACGGTAACATTGAGTTGGGCAACTACAACTTCACGATTGCATCAGGAACAAATGGTAAGCTCACATCGCACCTCATCACAAATGGAAACGGTAGCGTGGTGACCAACCTCGGTCCTTCGCAAACCAAAACCATTCCAGTTGGTAGCGATGCGATGAGTTACAACCCTGTTGCGTTGATCTCGAATCCTGGACATGCAACTGATAATATCAGCATCAGGGTGCAACCAGGAGTATATGAGAATGGTTCATCTGGTTCAACCTTTACCACACACGTTGCAAATCGCATGTGGCTGATCAATGAAGCTACACCGGGCGGAAGCAACTTGGGCATCACACTTCAATGGAGCGGATCACAGGAACTTCCGTTGTTCAACAGCGCGAAGAGCTATGTGACCTACTACGATGGTAACGGATGGACAGTGGGTACTGCTACACAGGCTAACGGTAATGATCCGTATACGCAGACGATGACGGGAGTATCAGCACTCGGTGCTTTCGCGGTGCAAACAACACCGATTCCGAGGCCGACCACCGGCATCTATCCGAATCCTGCAACAGAATTCCTGAATGTAGTTACAGATCTGTTGAGCACAGGACCGGTAGTGTTCTCGGTATACGACAGCAAGGGAAGCCTGGTGTACCAGAAGCAGGAAACACTGACGCTGGGATTGAACCAGACAAGGCTCGATATCGGTCACCTGAGCGCGGGTGTGTACACAGTACGCGTTACAACAAGGTTGAACGAGAAGTTCCTTGTACAAAGGTTTGTGAAGACTAATTAGTTTTTTGAAATCTCCGGCCTGCGAAGGCGGGCCGGAGATTTTTTAAATAAGGATTTTTCAGAATGGGATTGATGCGTGTCTAGTTCTTTTAATACATCAGGCCTGAAAATTTGATTTTTTTTGCCTGAAAAGTTTTGATGGGCTATATTTATGCGCTGTTATGTTAATTTTCAGTTTAGAAAGGTAAATGTCTGGATCGTTCAACAATTTCTCTGGAAGTACTGAACTCCCCCGAAGTAGATAACATGACGCGATGATTAGTAGCAGGCGGCCACCGCAAACCACGGTTACTGCCTTCTGCACTATTCATTCCATAAATCAGCCAGTTAAGCCGCCAACCATCCTGGAAACCCAGGTGTAGTTTGAGGACTACACTATTGACCATTAACCAAAGTCATATGAAATTCAGCTGTTAAAACCAGTTGCAATTTTTAATGGGCCATATTGTCGTTATAAAACAAAACTGTCTGCAATGAGAAAATTCTACTCATTATTCTCGGGTAAGTTTCTATTTGTTTTCCTGTCTCTGTTCTTTTTTAGCCAGATTAATGCGCAGGTAACTGTTTCAACCGATGTTCCTAACGGACTCGTGTATGTATCGGATACCGACCCCGGCGTGATCGTATTCGGGGTGAGGAATAACAATAGTACTCCCATCATCATTACGGGACTCGATGCTTACCTTGAGCCTCTCGCGGGCACAGGCACTTACACACTCTGGTATCATCCAACTGCGGTGACGGGGGCACCCTCCGCAATAACAGCAGGCAACGGCTGGGTTCAGTTGGCGCCAAGCGGAACGGTGACACCGACTGCCAATGCGGTGATTCCGATTCTGAGCGGGCTTAACCTGACCATACCGGCCAATACAACCTATCGTCTCGCACTCGAAGGACCCATTCATTCGCCATATTATGGAATTGCCGGATCTACCGGCGATTTGTTTTCGGGAGCTAACATCCTGATCTACGCGCAGAACAATCCTGCGAGCCCAACATATGCCGGAAC
>CBINHQ010000118.1:0-6777 GCA_966250475.1 uncultured Chitinophagaceae bacterium | reverse complement strand
GGGCAGGTAGTCGCGGTAGATCGATGTAACGATGATCACGAAACGCTCGAACCACATACCGATGTTCACGAGTATCGACATGAAGAAGGTAAGGAGCAGGTTTCTCCTCATCTTCCTGAACCAGAAAATTTGTGGCGACAATACGTTACAGCCCATCATCAGCCAGTAGCTCCAGCCATAAGGACTGTTCAGATTAAGCCTGTTTTCGAAGAACGCGAAGTTCTCATATTCCACTGCTGAGTACCACGCCATGAAGAGCTCGGTGAGGTAGGCGATACCTACGATGGATCCCGTAAGCACGATTACCTTATTCATTACATCAATGTGTTCGATGGTGATGTATTCTTCAAGTCCGAGTACCTTTCTTGTTACAAGCAACAGCGTTTGCACCATTGCAAATCCAGAGAAGATCGCACCTGCAACGAAGTATGGAGGGAAGATGGTAGTATGCCATCCCGGAACCACTGAGGTTGCGAAGTCGAATGATACGATCGTGTGCACAGAGAGTACGAGTGGCGTACTGAGACCAGCGAGTACCAGCGAGAGAGATTCATGCCTCTGCCAATGCTTAGTGCTACCGGTCCATCCGAAAGCAGCTACACCGTAAAAGAATTTCCTCCATTTCAATTTTGCCCTGTCGCGTAGAGTTGCCAGGTCAGGCAACAGACCGCTGTACCAGAAGAGGAGTGAAACGGTGAAGTATGTAGAGATTGCAAATACGTCCCAAAGAAGTGGAGAGTTGAAGTTTACCCAGAGAGGTCCGCGAGTGTTAGGATAAGGAAGTACGAAGAAGGCATCCCAAACGCGACCCATGTGCCAGATCGGGAACTGACCCGCGCACATTACCGCGAAGATCGTCATCGCTTCCGCCGCACGGTTCACACCCGTTCTCCAGCCCTGGCGGAAAAGGAGAAGGATCGCAGAGATGAGGGTTCCGGCGTGACCGATACCCACCCACCATACGAAGTTTGTGATATCCCAGCCCCAACCCACAGTCTTATTAAGATTCCACTGGCCAGTACCATAAATTACCTCCATTGCCACAGACAAAATACCGAATGCCAGCAAGGCAACCGAGATAAGGAACCCGACCCACCACAACTTGGAAGGCTTTGCCTCTACCGGGCGGCAAATGTCTTCAGTTACCTGGTGATAGTCCTTGTTACCGCTCACCAGAGGAGGCCTTACCTGTGATTCATATCTGAGTAATCCCATATTCTTGTGCTTTAAGCCATGACGCGTAGGTGATGACTTGTCGTTTATTTAGTATAACTTCTTTCGTTTTGGTTGCATGCTGTTCTCTTGAACAGCAATTCAATTAATGATGCTCGCCTCCTCCTGCTTCTTCACCTACAAGCTCATTCGTGTTTCTCACCTTCGCGAGGTAGGTTACGTTAGGCAATACGTGGAGTTGCTCCAGCACATAGTAGCTGCGCTGCTGATTCTCCTCGCGTACCTTGCTAACCTGGCTTTCTTTATCGTGCACGTTACCGAACACAATTGCATCGCCCGCGCAAGCCTGCTGGCAAGCTGTCTTCGCATCGCCATCTCTCAACACACGGTTCTCTTTCTTCGCCTGGAGTTTCGCAGCCTGTGTGCGCTGGATACAGAATGTACATTTCTCCATCACACCTCTTGAGCGAACGGTAACATCGGGGTTGAGCACCATCCTTGTGAGTTCATCATTCATCTGGTGAACCACAGGATCGAGTTTACCTACGAGCTGCTGATCCTGGTTGTTAGCGAAGCTGTCGGCTCCTGTATAGTCAGCCCAATTGAAGCGGCGAACCTTGTAAGGACAGTTGTTTGCGCAATACCTTGTACCGATGCAACGGTTGTATGCCATCTGGTTGATGCCTTCGCTGCTGTGGTTGGTAGCCGCAACGGGACAAACGTTCTCACAAGGAGCATTGTCGCAGTGTTGGCAGAGCATCGGCTGGAATACCACACCCTTCAGTTCATCAGGATGTCCTTCGGCCGAAACGAAGTAACGGTCGATGCGGAGCCAGTGCATATCGTGGAAACGTGCAACCTCATTCTTACCAACTACAGGTACATTGTTTTCAATGTGACAAGCTACCACGCAGGCGCCGCAACCATAGCAGGCATTCATGTCGATTGCCATGCCCCACTTGATGCCGGGGTATGAATGTTCGGGATACAGAGTTCCTTCCTTGCGGTAGTTACCGGTGTTGTTAGAATATTTCTTCGCAAGATCCTTACGATACTCAGGCAGCTTGTTCGGATTCTTCATGAACGAAGCCATTGTAGTCTCGCGCACCACTTCCACACGGCCCTCGTAAGAGTTGTGGATCTGTGACTGAGCGATCTTCTGCTTGCGATTCTTGTCAGTTATTTCAACATTGGTAGCATAATAATTAATTGTGCTGCCATTGAATGATGCGAATGGATAGACGTTTTTTCCAACTCCTGCCGCTGTTCTTCCAAGCTTCTCGTTTCTGCCATAACCAACTGCGATCGCAATGGTATTAGCGTTCATTCCTGGAATAACGAGAATGGGAAGTTCTACGCTCTTGTTGCCAACCTTAAACTCAAACACAGGCTTGGTAGGATAGTATTCATAATCCATGTGCTTGTAGTTCACACCAAGCTCATCGGCCTTGGCCATTGAGATCATTGCGTAGTTGTCCCAGCTTGCCTTGGTGATTGGGTCGGGAAGTTCCTGGAGCCATGGATTAGTTGCGCCAGATCCGTTACCCACGCCTACTTTTTCATAAAGCACAACTTCAGTTGCACCTTTTGGCGCTGTTGCTGATAGGGCCTGAGCAGCTGCTGCTACTCCACCACCACTGAACGATCCGCCACCGGCGGCTGCTTCTTCGAAAATGCCTTCTTGCAGTGCTTTGTTATATGCTTCTTCAGAACCAAGTCTGCCCATCCAGTAATTCTTCTGGTACGTGTCGTAGTCCTGGTTGTTGCCACTCCATCTCAGGAGTGAAGTCTGGAACGGACGTGTTTTGAAGAGAGGATAAATTGTAGGCTGAATGAAACTTATCACTCCCGCTCTTGGTTCCGCATCGCCCCAGCTCTCGAGATAGTGAGGGGCGGGAAGATTGTAAGCGCAGAGCTGAGTAGTCTCATCAAATTTTTCGCTGAAGGAAACGGTAACCTTCACTTTGCTGAGCGCTTTCGCGAAGCGTTCGCCGTCGAAGAAGTTGTAAACAGGGTTCGCACCGTAGATCATCAACGTGCCTACCTGTCCGCCTTCCATTTGTGCAATAAGATCAACGAGGTCTTTATCGATACCTGCGCGATAGTTAACGGGCCTTGACCAATCGATGGTAGTGCCGTAAGCGCCAACCGCGTTGTTGATGGCGTTTACTATTAATTGTACATTCTTATCGTTGCTTCCGCAAACTACGAGAGCCTTGCCCTGGTTTGCTTTCAGTTCCTGTACTGCAACCTCGATGCCGTGCTTCAATTTTGTATCTGTAATGTTAGGAGCAGTCACTGAACCATCGAGACCTGCAAGGATTGCGAGAGCAACAGCACCAGTCTCGGAAGGACGATGAGTGAAGCGCTCATCCGCGCTGGCGCCGGTTGGGCTCAGGTGAGATTCAAAATGAATGTGACGGCTCATGTGCGGGTTACGCTCATCGATCTTGCGACCTTTTGTGTAACCATGTGCGTTTTCGAGCGGGCTCAACCATGTGTTGAGGAAATCTGCTCCAAGGCTCACGATGGCATTTGCCTGATCGAACCTGTAGGTAGGAAGCTTTCTTCCAAATCCGGATTCCTCATTCGCCAACAGCATGCCGCTGTAAGAAACTGCGTCGAACTGCACGTGGCGAAGGTTGGGGAATTTTGAGATAATATCTTTTGTAGAAGGAGAGTTGATGGTGCCGGTAAGAAGAACTACCTGTCCGCCTGCGGCAGTTATCGCCTCGCTGATCGTTTTGTCGAGGAACTCGTAGGTGCTTTCTTCAAACTTATCGCCAACTTTTCTTGAAGGGAAGCGCTGGCGGTGTGTATCGTAAAGGTCGAGTACAGATGCCTGCGCGCGTGCTGTGGTACCGCCATTGGTGTAGGAATAAAGGTCGTTTCCTTCAATCTTGATTGGTCGGCCATCTCTTACTTTGGCAAGAACGGGAACTACATCTCCATCCTGTACGTAAGTGGTAGCGTACCATTTAGCTTCACCAGGAATGATGTCTGCAGGTTTGTTGGCAAACGGAATGGCTTTTCTTACAGGAGTCTTACATGAAGCAGCAAGTGTTGCAGCAGCGGTGCTGAATCCAAGGTATTTAAGAAAATCCCGGCGGGGAGCTTTCGCATCAAGCAGACCCTTACCATCGAGGTCCTCAAAAGGCAACTCTTCACGAAACTCATCCTCGACTTTTTTCTTTAGCTCAGGGTTGTTTACCTCTCCGAAACTTTGCCAGTACTTATTACTCATAATGTGCTAATTCGATAATTTGAATGTACGCTGATGCCGTAGCAACTTCCATTACGCTGCGTGCGGCAGGCAATTTCTTAATAATGGCATTTTTGGCATTCCAGCCCACCGATATCTTTTACAGTCACGCTGTCCATCTTACCTGACTTGATATCGTTATGAAATTTCTCGTAAATGCTGTAGAACTTGTTACCGCTCTTGCTGTCGTAATTGAAATTAACCTTGGTTTCGCGGTGGCAGTTAACACACCAGCCCATGCTTAATTCTGCGAATTGCTTCACTTCGTCCATTTCATGAATGGGACCATGGCAGGTCTGGCACTGAACGTTTCCGGCGCGAATGTGTTGGCTGTGGTTAAAGTATACGTGGTCGGGAAGATTGTGAATCCTTTCCCATGCAATTGGTTTTGCCTTTGAAGGATCCCAGTCATTCGGACGCTGCGGATCGAAGCCTGCATACGCATGGAGTTTCGCGATCTCGGCTGTTCCGTCAATCGCTTCACCAGCGGCGTTGTAGAGTTGCGGTCCTTTTTCGTAAGTAGTAACGGTCTTGTGACAGTTCATACACACGTTCACCGAAGGAATCGCAGCTGTTTTTCCTTCCCATGCATTGCCATGGCAGTAGAGACAGTTGATCTGGTTGATGCCCGCGTGAACCTTGTGTGAATAATATATTGGCTGCTCAGGCTGGTAATCGCGTTGCCTCTGCAGTCCGATTGCGGCTTTCGTGATATAGAAACCACCAATTACAAAGAAGATGAGCGCAACCAGGGCAATATAAATCTTATTACGATAGAATGGTACCGGCTCGGGACGGTGAATGCCTTCTGCATCATCCGACAATTTCTTCAGGTTGCTGTTAACCTGCATCAAAATAAGTGCGATGATGGCGAGAATCAGAGAAATTACACCGAAGATGAGCGCGTTTTGATTCTTGGGAGTTACTGCTTCACCTGCCCCTGGATCTTTTGTACCACCTCCCTCTCCTGCAGCAAATGTTGTGTTGATATAATCTACAATGGCGTCAATCTCTGCAGTTGAAAGTGCAGGGAATGGAGTCATTTCCGAGCCATATTCATTTTTAAGCGCCTTTGCATAATCATTCTTAGCAATATAAGCTGAAGGATTATGTATCCAATCGTACACTTCCTGCCTGTCGCCCCAAGGTCCGCGGCTTTCAAATCCTCCAAGAGGTGGGCCTGTCAGTTTCTTAAATACGCTATGGCACGTCTGGCATTTGCTAACGAAAAGTGCTTTCCCATCCTGGGCGTATGATTGAGAGTTCGACAAGAAGAGGACAAACAGAAGAGCCAGCGTTAGCTTCGGAATAACAGGTTTTAAGGGAATCATAGACGCGATTGATCAAAAATGTGGATAAATTGCTCTAATTGGCTGCAAAAATAAGTCAGGAACTTAACAAAATGACAACAGTCATGAAAATTTTTTAACCCGCTACCAGCCTGCATTTCAGCGGATTTATACACCTTTTTTATTATGCCTAAAAAAAGTTTGTCATGAACTGGTCAACATTTTTGATAGTCCGGTGTAATGTGAAAATGTCTCTAGAATTGAAAGATTTTTCAAGACTTTTGCGCGACAATAAACGGCCGATAAAGTAGAACTGATGCGGCGAATAAACCAATCATGTTTGATCGATTAAGAAAAAAATGGAAAGTAGGCGGCGTGCAGCTTGCACTCATCCTTTGCACTTTTGCGATAGGTGGAAGCCTCACGGGTTATGTGGGCAAGAAGGTCATGAATCTTTTGTCGATAGGGCAGGACTGGCTTTGGGTTATCATATATATAATTATAGTAACCATTCTCTGGCCGCTTTCGGTTATGCTGGTAAGCATCTTCTTCGGCCAATTCAAATTCTTCCGGGGATATTTGCAAAAAATGGGAAGGAGAATGGGAATCGGGAAGAAGGCAGGAGGAGAAGAGGCTAGAATTCCTGAAGAAAGAATTCAATAATCATCCAAAAACTACAATTCTGACCAGGATCGCCATTTTTGCAAGCGGGGCGGGTTCCAACGCGAGGAAGATCATCAATCATTTCAACAACCCGGCTAACAAAACTGCCAGGGTTGTACTTGTGGTGTGCAATAAACCGGGAGCGGGCGTACTGAGCATTGCGGAAGAACACTCTATTCCAACCCTGATTATTAAGCGCGATGAATTCTACGGAGAAGAGTCATGCCTGCCCACTTTACGTGAGTTGAAGGTCGACTTCCTTGTGCTTGCCGGATTTCTCTGGAAGGTTCCCGAAGCACTCATAACCGCGTTTCCTCAGGCAATCGTTAACATTCATCCCGCGCTTCTACCTGAATTTGGCGGAAAGGGCATGTATGGCAATCACGTGCA
>CBINHQ010000117.1:0-6786 GCA_966250475.1 uncultured Chitinophagaceae bacterium | reverse complement strand
GGTTTCGGGAGTGAAGCCGCGCTCTTCCATGGCTTGTGTGTAGAGTAAAGGCTTGATGGTAGAACCTACCTGCCTCTTGGTATTGAGATTCGCGTGATCGAATTTGTATGTCTTGAAATTGATGCCGCCAACCCATGCGCGCACTTCACCCGTAACGGGGTCCATTACCATGAATGCGGTTTGTACCATCTGGCGGTGGTACTTAATGGAATCGTAGGGAGTCATCACAGTATCCTTCTCGCGCTTGGCGTTCCATGCAAAAACTTTCATTGGTACTTTCTGATGGAAGCTGGCCTTGATCTCTTTGTCGGAGAGTCCTTCGTTGGCGAGGTTTCTCCAGCGATCGCTTTGTTTCATGGCCGCTTCGAGTACGTTTTCGTGACCTTTCCAAACTGTTCCCTTTCTGATTGCAGATTGCCTGTTGAGAGAGTTTTGCAGAATAGGGAGTTGGTAAGCCACAGCTTCTTCAGCATATTCCTGCATGCGGGGGTTGATGGTAGTGTAGATCTTCAAACCATCGGAGTAAATGTCATAAGAACCTCCGTCGGGTTTCTCAATGTCTTTGAGTATGGTTCTTACTTCATCCTTCAGAATTTCCCTGAAGTAAGGAGCATAACCGGTGTTCTCATCCATCTTGCGATAGTTGAGCTTGATGGGCTGTTCCTTCAACTTTGCAGCCGCGGCGGCATCGAGTTTTCCGTTCTTCACCATTTGGTCGAGCACCACATTTCGTCTGTCTTTAGACTGTACGGGATTTCGCCTAGGGTTGTAGGTGTAATTTGCCTTAAGCATTCCAACAAGAACCGCAGCTTCTTCCACTGCAAGGCGATCGGGTTCTTTGGAGAAGAAGGTTCTGGAAGCGTTTCTGATACCATAAATATTGTCGCCGAATGGAACGGCATTTAGATAGAGTGTGAGAATTTCTTCCTTCGTGAAGTTTCTTTCAAGCTTTACTGCGATGATCCACTCCTTAAGTTTTTGAACCATACGAACAATCTTGTTGCTCGAACGCTCATTGAAGAGATTGAGAGCAAGCTGCTGTGTGATGGTACTGCCTCCACCTTGTTTACCAAATGAGAAGAGCGCCCTGAGTGTGGATTTGAAATCGATGCCCGCATGCGTGTAGAAGCGCTCATCCTCTGTTGCGATCAGGGCATTGATCACATTGGGGGAGATGTCGCGGTACTTCACATTCGTTCTGTTTCCTCTTTCGGTGTAATATTTACCCATCAAGGTTCCGTCTTCGGCGTAGACTTCGGAGGCCTGCTGGATCGTGGGGTTCTCGAGTTCCTTCAGTGAAGGCATTTTACCGAGCACACCGAAATTGGCAAGCACGATGAGAAGAACAAAGAATCCGAAACCGATGAGGAAAACGCGCCAGAAAATGCGGACTGATCTTTTCATATTGGGTTGTATTGAAAGGAATGAATTTCCCGCTTTCACCGCAAAAATTGTTCTACAATTCGCTGCGGCAAAATTTGACCGAAAATAAACTAATTGACCAAATCAGTGATTAGTAAAATCGTTAAATAGGAAAATGTTAATTGAATTTCCCCGGCATGTGTTTCTCGAGGAAGGATTTATAGGCCTCTACGTCTTTTCCTTCCTTTAAAATGTTAAGATTATTCTCAGTAATAATGTAGAAAGTATACTTGCCTCCCTTCAGCCAGGGCACGATTTGCGAGGAGGTGATGGGACGCGTCTGGTCCACGTAATCCGTGGCTTCCTGTGCGTTGCGGAAGGGACTGATGATGAGAAGCTTGTTTTCAGCATCGATGTCTACCAATTCGGCCGTCATTCTCTTGGTATAAAAAGTGGTGCTGTTGTGGCGGCTGAACGCGTTCCTGGCTTCGTTGACGAAGATTGGATCAACCTTATTCAACAGTAGGAGCACGTAATGTGGCACGTCGGGAGTGAATGCAAAGTCTGCAGTCTGTGGCTGATTGACCACCGGGTTGGTGGCAGTCGTGTCAGTCGCGGGGTTAGCAATAACAGGAGGTTTCTGTTGCGCGATTGTACTATCCTGAGTCTGCTGCACTGGCCTTCCTGCTACGGGTTGCTGAGTATTGGTGGGACGATACCTTGTGGTAGTGTCTTCCTCTGGTCTCTCGATGACGAGGTTCCTCAATTCTTCTTCGATCTGCGCCCTTCGGCTGAGTACATCGAGCATGGTGGTTGCCTTTTCTTCTATCGCGGTGCCGGTGAATGAGGACTTGATGTCGTTCAATATTCTCTTTGCGGTGCTGTCGTCTCTTTGTTTGATGTAATACACTGCTTCGATATAGAGCAATTGCGGAGTCCAGTGATTGCGGCCATACATGCTGTCGGCAGATGCCTTTGCCTGGATAGCTTCAGCGAATTTACCTTCGATGAATAGGTCGTAAATCCTTTCGTACTCGTTGGTCGCGTCCACATTTCCTGTCTTTGCCATAGGATTCTTACCAGTGAGTACGATTGTTGTGTAATTGCTTTCTTCGAAATTATCTGCCAGTAATTTCTTAAGCGCGTCAGCTTTTTCATTCTCACCATTCTTGTTGTAGCAGAAGTAGAGATTGAATAATACTTCATCCATCTTGGGATGATTTGGAAACCGAATGCGCAAGTCTTCGAATGTCTCGGTGCCGAGTGTGCAGTCTTCGAGTTCTTGCACATACGTTCTTCCGAGGTTGAACATGGCATGCTGAATGGAATCATTGGAGATATCCATCATCTCGGGTGTAAGAGGAATTTTCTCGTACAGCGTTTCAAAGCTGATGTCATCGCCTTCATCCTGTGTTGTGGTCGGGTCAGCGGTTCCGGGACCACCGGTAAGAGGATCAGTCTTGTTAATTCTCACGTTTTGCGAGAGGGAAGACATGCGTCTCCAGTTATCTTCATTTGGCCTGGCGCCCCATCGGCTCTTGAAATCGGCGAGGCCTTTCTGTCTGGAGTTTTTATTATAGAAATACCATTCGCCACGAGTGTCGGAAGATTGAAACAGCGAGGGAACAGTAGGTTGGGCGAGGGGAGAGGTACGTGAGTTGCCATCATCCTTCAATCCTCTCATTTTTCTGAGATGACGGGCAAGCTTCTTTACGAAGTCGATTCTTTCGCTTTCATCCATCCCTGCGAGTCGCTGAAGGCTGTCTTGCCTTTCGATGATCTCGAGGTTGTCCGCAAGTCTTCCGAGTATCGCCTTTCTTTCACTGATCGCTTCAGGGTTCTTGAGAGTTGGATCGTCGAGTTTCAGGCTGTCATAAAAATTATAAGCGTTGCGGTATAGTCTCTTTCCGAATGAGAGTTCTGCAAGTTGAAGAAAGGCTTTGTTTCGTTGAGCGGGATCGTTGGATGGATACTTTGTGCTTTTCTCGAGCAATGCAAGAGCGCCATCGATGTTGTTTCGCTCGAGTTCCATTTGTGCCGCCATGTAATAGATGATGTCGCGGTAGTCCTGGTATTTATCACGCTTCGCCATCTTGACAAGTGTAGCGATGTTCTTACCGATGTAATCTTCACCGTCATCTTTGTTCACACGGACTGAAAATAATCTCGCGTAGATGTCCATGATGGGATCGGTGGTGTGGTTAATTGCCTTGGCATAGTATGATGATGCGGCGTCATAATTACCAGTCATCTCATAGAGCTGTGCAAGCAGGTATTCCCATCTTGCACGTTCCTGTTTGTTGGTGGCATTGCTTAAAGCTTTTTCCAGGTGAGCCGCGGTGCTGTCCCATTGTTTCTGCTTATAGAAATAATAGGCCTGTACCTCCTCGAGGTCGTTGTGCAAGCGCGTAGGGAATTGCGGGTCATTCCTAAGCGTGATGATCAGGCTGGCTGCTTCGGCGAAATGATCCTGCGCAAGAAAATTTCTGATCTGCCAGATGAAGGCATCGTTACGGCTGGGGGGCTCGGAGAACATGCGCTTCAACAGTGTATTCTTTTCCTTCGTAGCGATGCTGAATGCGTTGTTGCCATCCATGTTGCTACCGATATTCCGGTAATAACCATCCTTCTCTTTTGGAGCGAAGGCGTAGTTGATGAATTGGAACATCAGGTAGGCGGAATCGAATTGTTTGCGCAAATAATATGAAGCGCCCCAGAGAAGGTATAGATTATCGATCCAGTCGTTGCGAAGGTCGTGAAGCACAATACCGGACTGGGACTTGTACGTTATGCTGTCCAGTTGAATGCTGTCGGCCGCGGTTACATCGAGACTGTAATTATAGAATGGAAGTAGTTCGGAGTAATCGTCCTTAAATGAGAGCTTGGCTCTTTCGAGTACTTCGTTGAGTTTTTGATTGGCGTTGAAGAAATAATTGTAATGGGTGATGGTGTTCTGGATGAAACGCTTTGGCTTGGTGAATTTCTTCTGATCAGATTTCTCGGATCGGAGCACACGGTTTTCAAATTCCTTTGGCTTGGGTATATCGAGGGTAATCCCCAGCTGGCTGAAGGCCGCGGAGGAGAACTGAAGAAAAAAAATGAGCAGGGTAATACTAACCGTATTATTTCGTTTCAATCGCATGGTCGGGACGCAAACTAAATTCTTATTAACTGAAATTCAAATAATTTAGTATAAATCTGACTCAATTTTTTTGGTGAGAGGGGGCTGCAAAACGGTCGGAAAACCACGTCGCATCCTTACCTTTAAGCGTTTAAAATTCAAATATGGCAAAACTAGAGGCCGGGTCTACTCTTAAGCGGCTGCGTAACAGATATAGGTTGGTTGTGATGAATGATGATACTTATGAAGAGGTTGTAACGTTTAAGTTGTCCAGGCTCAGCGTGTATGTGGGATTAAGTACCATTTTCGTGTTGCTGGTGGGTTTGACGGTGGCATTGATTGTCTTCACCCCGTTGAAATATTACATTCCGGGATATGATGATTTGAAGATAGGGCGTGAGTATCGCCAGATGAAATACCGGGTTGATTCGCTGGAAAAGCAGGTGGGATTTCAGGCTCAATACATCGAGAGTGTGCGAAAGGTATTACGGGGCGATACGAGTTTTCCCCTCGACACAACGCAATTGCTCGTGCCCAAAATAGAGGAAACCAACGATTAATGATGAAATAACCGGCCAGAAGTTAGTAAAGCCGGAGAAGTTTTTTTATTTTTCCGACATCCGGATCAGTAAATCTAAAACCTATGTTTAATACTAAAAGCAAAACTACCATGCAACCTGAAAAGACCTCCGCCGGTAGCGGCGCCACGCTAGTAAGCGCAGGCACAACTCTCAAGGGTGATATTAACAGCAACAGTGATCTTAGAATTGATGGTACCGTGATTGGCAACATACAGAGTGGAGCCAGGATCGTAATTGGTGTGAATGGCGTGGTTGAGGGTAATATTACCGGCAACCAGGCTGATGTAGTTGGCAAGGTTACGGGCAATATCAGGACCAAGGATCTGCTTCAGCTCAGGGGCGAGTCGGTGGTGAAAGGAAATCTCTACGCGGGAAAGCTCCAGGTTGAACCAAGCGCTACCTTCAATGGTCAGTGTCACATGGGAGCAACAGCTACTGCGGTTGCGGAAAGCAACGGCAATATTGTGGAGATGAATAAGAATGAACAGCCCAAGGCGATCGCCAAATAAGAATTCAGATCTACTTCGATATGCCGGACTCGGCACTCAACTTCTTGTTGCCATCGGCCTGGCGGTATTTGCCGGGCTGAAGGCTGACAAATGGTTGCATACTTCTCCATTGTTCGCCAGTGTATTACCTTTGATCGTTCTAGCCGGCATTTTCTACAAGCTGGTTCGAGACACTGGTAAACGAAAAAATAATGAACAAAAATAAGCTGGCTCCACTGAGAGTGATGATCCTCGTATTTGTATTGCTGAATGGAGCATTTGTAATAGGAAGTAAATCTCTTGAAAGTTGGAATGCGGATCAGTCTGCATTAATACTTGGCAACCTCTTACTATTTTTGGTTTCGTTCATTTCCTTTCTTGTTACGAGGAGATCGTTATCAAATCCCAATCCCAATGCATTTGTGCGGGCGATTTATGTAAGCTTCATCATCAAATTCTTTCTTTGTGCGGGTGTGGCGTTTGCGTACATCATGGCTTCGGGGAAGGAGGTGAATAAGCCGTCATTATTTATTTGCATGGGACTCTATGTGCTTTACACGGCGCTCGAGGTTGCGGCGCTCACTAAAATTTTGAAGAGGAAGAATGCCTAAGAAGGAAGTGCCTATTGGAACTCTGCAGAATTACCTTCCTGATGGAACGTATGAACCTGTTCTTTCTTATCTGCGACAATTTAAGGTACACCTGACGGTGGCACGGGAAAGAAAATCAATCCTTGGTGATTATCGTCATCGCACGCATAGAGATAATCATCGCATTAGCGTGAATGGGAATCTGAACAGGTTTTCGTTCCTGATCACGCTTCTTCACGAACTAGCACATCTGCTCACATTTGAAAATCATGGCAACAGGGTAGCTGCGCATGGAAAGGAGTGGAAGCACATTTATGGTCGACTACTTGATCAATTTCTTCAACATAAGGTTTTCCCTTCTGATATTGAAAATGAGTTGTTGCATTCGTTGAATGATCCTGCTGCGAGCAGTTGCGCGGAAGATGGATTGATACGAGTATTAAGAAAGTACGACAAGGCTGATTCGAGGTTCAGGCTGGTGGAGGAAATAACGATGGGAAGGTTGTTTCGCACGAGCGATGGAAGAACATTCCAGGCGGGGAAGAAGTTGCGGAAGCGTTATCAGTGCAAGGAGGTGGCGACAGGCAGGGTTTATCTCTTCAGCCCGGTATACGAGGTGGAAATGATCGATTAATTGTGGAATA
>CBINHQ010000116.1:0-6809 GCA_966250475.1 uncultured Chitinophagaceae bacterium | reverse complement strand
CAAATTCTTTAAACGCCTCTTTCAAGCTATCATTCACAAATTTTGGAACCACATCTATTATTTCCGCCGAATGAATTCCCGGCAGGTAGGAACAATCTGGAAGGTCTCGTGAAAGTTTACCGTTCGTGAAATCAACCAGTCGCTGCGCAGGCGCCACGAATTTTCCTCCGCCCATTTCGAATGCTCTTTGCTCTACTGCCTGTTGAAAATACATTCCAGCCAGCGGACCATGCTTATTGAATTCGCCTAAGTCCTTTTCCTCAACACTCACCACGATACCGCTGTTCGCAAATGGATTGTTTCGCTTAGATGGCGACCATCCATTCACCACCAGTTCACCCGGACTCGTTGCCGCAGGAGCGATGATTCCACCAGGGCACATGCAAAACGAAAACACTCCCTTTCCATCTACCTGCTGCACGAGGCTATACGAAGCAGGTGGAAGGTATGCGGGTCGCAGGTTTCCCTTCGATACATACGCCGGCGCATTGAGATGGTACTGCATGCTGTCGATCAGTGATTGAGGATGCTCCACACGAACGCCCAATGCGAATGGCTTCGATTCGATCTTCACTCCATTCTCATGAAGCATCAGGAAGATGTCACGAGCAGAATGTCCCGTAGCCAGTATGAATGAATCGGCGGCGTAACGCCCGCCATCAGCAGTCAATGCCTCGAGTATTTTGTTTCCTTCGGTTTGAAAACCCGTGACCTTCTTCTCAAAATGAAACTCACCTCCATGGCCGGTGATCACCGCACGCATGGCCGTAATTATTTGCGGAAGCTTGTTGGTACCGATATGAGGATGCGCATCGAAGAGAATGTTTTCTTCCGCACCAAATTGCACGAATAGATTGAGTATGCGGTTTACATCTCCGCGCTTGGAACTGCGGGTGTATAATTTACCATCGCTGTACGTTCCGGCGCCTCCTTCACCGAAGCAGTAATTGCTTTCAGGATTTACCTCGCCTTGTTTGTTAAGCAATGCAAGGTCGCGACGCCGTGCGCGCACATCCTTACCTCTCTCGAGGATCACAGGCTTTATGCCTCTCTCCAGCAGTTTCAATGCAGCGAAGAGACCGCATGGTCCCGCTCCAATTATTACTACTTGCTTAGTAGCCTTGTGTACATCCTGGAATACGACCTTCAGGCGCTCACGATCGTGGAAAGGTTCATCAATGAATGCCTCGACATTGAGAATGACAAATGGCTGCTTCGACCTCGCATCGATGGATCGCTTGAGAATGTGATAGCCCGTCACGCGCTTCTCTCCCACTCCTGCCATTGCAGCGATATGCTGCCTCACGACTGAATCGTCAACTGCCTGTGAAGCGGGAATCTTGAGCGAGTAAGACTTTAGCATCAACTGGAGAGGTTTAAATGTTTAAGGGTTTAATAGTTTAATTGCGATGAAAGCATAAAGACTCTCCCACCCTTAAACCTTTAAACCCTTAAACTCTTAAACCTTTAAACCTAAAAATAAAATTACTTCTTGGCCTTAGCCTTCTTCACTTTCTTCAACAACTTCCATGCAAAACTCAGATGCACGCCCTGGTTGAAGGCGGTGATTTCGTCGGGAGTAGTACTTACATCCTGCGTACCGTGGATGTATCTCGCGCCAACGGTGATGTTTCTTGAGAGAACGAACTCGCCTCCTGCAGTGAATGCGAAGTCGAAGTCCTTTACATTATTTGTAATAGTAGTAGTATGATCGAGTGCGTCTTCTTCAGTACCACGAATGAGGAAGTCGAATTGCGGGCCGACAAATACCCGGAAGTTGCGGCATGCATCAAACTTGATCAGCATGGGCACTGAAAAATAGTTCAGACGAAAAATCTTGTCACCATAGGAATCATCAAAGGCTCTTGCACCCATCTGTGAGTAGATGAATTCAGGTTGAACAGAGAACTTTCCTTTGATGGGAATCTCGAGGAACGCGCCGAGAGCAATGCCCGCTTTTATCTTAGGTTCAAATGTTGCGTAGTCAACCGCTGTCCGAAAACTGCTGACATTGAATCCGGCTTTAAAGCCAAAGGCTGTACGTGCCTTCTGTGATTGCGCAAAGCTTGTAGTAACACACAGGAGAACCGCAACCAGGGCGGCGAGTATCTTTCTCATAACAGTTTGTTTAGTTAGGTAAGCAAATGTAATAATTCCAATGGTAAATCAATGGACTTCAAAAAAAACGCAAAAACAGGCATAAATCATATTTTTTAAGGGCAGGAAAGAATTCTGTTTGAACGATAGAGAAATATTTATACCTTCAAAGAACTGGGTGGAATTCATGAACCATCTATCCTTTTGAACGGTTCTCCTTACCTCTAAACATTGTTGGTTTGTGTGGCGTTGTTTTTAAATAAAAAGCAAACGGCTGTTTGCGCTTTCAGTTTTAAAATCGGAAGCCGAAGATTTACGTGTCGTTTGAAAAAAAATAAGAGGTTGAGAACAAAAAAGTTCTTTTAAATAAGAGGTAATAATGGTAATCATGTGATTGTTAAGGATGTAAAATTTTCGCGCAAGCCGGCGGGAAAATTGTTTGAAATTTCCAAATTTTTAAACCGTATTTTGAAGAAAACTCTAAGTATTTTTAATGGTAAAAAAAGCGATGAATAAAATTTTTTTTTAACCAAGAAATGTTGATATTCGCTCCCCTGTCCGATTTTTTTATCGACATCTGTGGAAAGATATCTGGGACGAATTTTTCTGGAACAACTATAGTTAACTCGATATATAAACTGCTTTCTGACTAATGGAGAAAAATGCTGAAAAGATTTGGGCTAGTTGTTTAAAGATCATTAAGGACATTGTAGAATGGCAGCATTTTAAGACATGGTTCGAACCCATTAAACCCGTCTCTCTCAAAAACAATGTACTCGTAATCCAGGTACCCAGTCAGTTCTTTTTTGAGTACCTCGAAGAACACTACGTAAATTTATTGGCAAAGACTTTGAAGAGGGAGTTGGGCAAAGATGCAAGGCTGGAATATCGCATCATGGTAGACAGTGGTAACAGTAAGAACAAGCCTTTGACGATGGATGTAACCGGCCAGGGTTTCAAAACATTTTCAAATAATGAAATGGATTTTCCATTAGTCATAAATAATCCAGTTAAAAATCCATTCGTGATTCCGGGTCTGAAGAAGATGCAGATCGACCCGCAGCTTAATCATATTTATACATTCGATGCATTTATAGAAGGCGATTGCAACAGAGTGGCCCGCCGTGCAGGAAAGACCGTGGCCGAAAAGCCCGGCGCCAATTCCTTCAATCCACTTGTGATCTATGGTGGTGTGGGACTCGGTAAGACACACCTCGCACAAGCCATCGGCAACGAGGTAAAGAAACTTCATCCAAACAAAGTGGTGTTGTATGTGAGCTCTGAAAAGTTCATTAACCAGTTCATGGACCACGGCCGCAACAACGCCATTAACGACTTCATACATTTCTACCAACTGATCGACGTGCTCATCATCGACGATGTGCAATTTTTCAGCAAGGCAGAAAAATCGCAGGATGCATTCTTCGCGATCTTCAATCACCTGCACCAGTCGCACAAGCAGTTGATCCTGACTTCGGACAAATCGCCGAAAGATCTGGATGGTGTGCAAGAGCGTTTGCTTAGCCGCTTCCGCTGGGGATTGAGTGCCGATTTGCAGATTCCAGACTACGAGACCCGCATCGACATCCTCGAAAAGAAGATGAAGAATGATGGCCTTGAAATGCCGCGTGAAGTTGTTAAATACATTGCCTATAATATTAATAGCAATGTCCGTGAATTAGAGGGTGCATTGATCTCACTGTTGGCACAATCTTCGCTTAATCGTAGGGAGATAGACTTAGATCTCGCCAAGAAAGTGTTACGGAATTTTGTAAAATCATCCAGCAAAGAAATTACTATCGAAACCATCCAGAGGATGGTCTGCGATTACTTTGACGTGTCGTACGATAAGCTTCTTCAAAAGACCCGCAAGCGCGAAATCGTACAGGCAAGACAGATCACTATGTACCTGGCAAAGGCCTTCACCAAGAATTCGCTTAAAACCATTGGCGAACACTTCGGCGGCCGCGATCATACTACGGTCATTCACTCCTGCCAGACGGTAAAAGACCTCATGGATACAGACAGCGTGTTCCGTGAAAATGTACTCGAGCTCCAGCAGAAGGTTCAGCTTGCAGCGATGTAATCCATCGCCTAATTCAAATCAATTTTTCCCCGGACTTGGCGATTTCGTTAATTAGTTATTGTTAATTGGAAATGTTCCCCGGTATCTTTATTTTTGCAGCCCTTGATTCGTTAAGGAATTTCAGCCGGTGAGGTGGATGAGTGGCTGAAATCAACGGTTTGCTAAACCGTCATACGACCTTAAAGTTGTATCGAGGGTTCGAATCCCTCCCTCACCGCAGAACCGCTGAATTTTTTCAGCGGTTTTTTTATTTGGTATGATTTGTTGCAGGGCAACATAAAAAATGATGGGCTATGTTCATACAATATCATAACCCATCATCAATTCTGCCTCCAAAGGTTCCTGAACAGAATAAGCTTAACTCTTATCAAGCCTGTTCATAAATGGCTTCAAAATATCAATCGGTATTGGGAAGATCGTTGTTGAATTCT
Source organism: uncultured Chitinophagaceae bacterium (assembly GCA_966250475.1). Lineage (GTDB taxonomy): Bacteria > Bacteroidota > Bacteroidia > Chitinophagales > Chitinophagaceae > CBINHQ01. The sequence continues at coordinate 2,195 of CBINHQ010000116.1, read as the reverse complement.
TATCACCCGCGATTTCATTCAGCGTTTGGAGGTAACGAAGAGTAAGCGCACTTGGTTGTTCGCTCAGCACTTTCGCGGCATCGGCGAGGCGTTGTGAAGCCTGGTATTCACCTTCAGCTGCAATTACCTTACTACGACGTTCACGTTCTGCTTCCGCTTGTCTCGCCATTGCGCGTTGCATTTCCTGCGGCAGGTCGATTTGTTTCACTTCAACTGTCGACACTTTAATGCCCCAAGGCTCGGTCTGATGATCGATGATCTGTTGCAGTCTGTGGTTTATCTTCTCTCGTTCACCTAGAATATCGTCGAGCTCTGATTGCCCGAGTACGCTTCGCAGTGTTGTCTGCGAGATCTGCGAGGTTGAGACAAGGAAATTCTCCACTTCGATCACAGCCTTGGCGGGCTGCAGTACTCTGAAATAGATTACCGCGTTAACCTTAATGGAAACGTTGTCCTGCGTGATCACATCCTGTGGAGGAACATCCATCACCACTGTGCGCAGGCTCACCTTCACCATCTTTTCAATGAAGGGAATGAGGATGATGAGGCCGGGGCCGCGGGTGCCGACCATGCGTCCGAGGCGGAAGACAACGCCTCGTTCATATTCGTTCAGGACGCGAATCGAGCTGGCGAGCACATACAGAATGATAATGCCGATTATGACCGGCGTGAAGGGAAAATTTTCCATGTCAGTTTATTTTGATGAAGAACTACTTATTCAAACAATGATGCTAGGCATTTGTTGCCTCCACGATCAACGTGAGATCGCGAAGAGCTTTGACTCTGACCTGCGTTCCTTTCTCGATTGCGCCGGTCGTAGATTCCGCTCTCCACATTTCACCGTGCACTCTTACCATTCCCTGCGGATCGATTCGTTCCAGCGCGGTTCCGATTTCTCCAATGATTCCTTCAGCTCCTGAAACGGGAGGAGCCTTGTGCGCCCTCGCAACTGCAGCGATTAAGAAGAAGAAAAATGCTGCGGTGATGGCCACGGTGCCAAGGATCACACTCCGGGAGATGCGAAGAAATTCTAGTCCGTCTTCAACGCGTATCAACATCATGGAACCAAGAGCCAGCGCAACGGTGCCGCCGATGCCAAGTATGCCATGACTGATAATCTTTATCTCTAGAATGAACATGATGATTGAAAGGATGATCAGTGCGAGGCCTGCATAGTTAAGCGGAAGCGTGTGCATCGAGTAAAAAGCGAGAATGATGCAGATGCCGCCGATCACGCCGGGAAAGATCGCACCGGGACTGTAGATCTCGAACAGCAGTCCGTAGAAGCCGAGCATCATCAGTATGTATGCGATGTCGGGATTGCTGATCAGGTCGAGGAATTTTTCGATGAAGTTCATTTCAACCTCTTCCACGGTAGCGGTGCCGGTCTGCATCGCGCGTTGTGTTGAACCCACCTCCACAATTCTGCCATTCACTTCCTGCAGCAGTGCACGTTCGTTTGGAGCAACGAGATCGATCACTTTGTACTCCAGCGCTTCAGTCTCTGTAATGGAGAGGCTATGGATCACGGCCTTCTCGGCCCATTCGGTGTTGCGGTTGCGCTTGGCGGCGATGGCACGAATAAAGGCAGCGGCGTCATTAGTCACCTTCTCACTCATGATCGGATCGGAACCGCTTTGTCCGCCCACTGGATGGGCAGCGCCGATATTGGTCGAAGGAGCCATGGCTGCCACGTGTGCAGACATGGTGATGAAAACACCTGCGGAGCCGGCGTGCGCGCCACCTGGAGAAACATACACGATGACCGGCACGGGGGACTCGAGGATGTCACTCACGATCTTTCGGGTTGATTTCAGAAGTCCGCCGGGAGTGTTGAGGTGAATGAGCAGTGCCTCGGCGTTCTCTTTTCCAGCCTGTTTAATTGCATTGGCGATGTAGTCGGCAGATGCGGGGTTGATGGTACCGTCTACTTTAATGGAAAGGACTTTCTGTCCAAAGCCGGGCAAGCATACCAAAGAAAAAATTAATATGGCAAGAATACGCTTCATGGTTCTGGTGAAATTACTGAATCTGCCTGAGGATAGTTTATTTTCCACCGAAGGCTTCGGGATGGGTACAATGTGCTATATTTGCCGCTCGATTTTCGGGCCGTTGCCTGAAGGTTGGGATCCGGGAAGTAGCGCAGGCCGGTAGCGCACCTGGTTTGGGACCAGGGGGTCGCAGGTTCGAATCCT
>CBINHQ010000115.1:0-6848 GCA_966250475.1 uncultured Chitinophagaceae bacterium | reverse complement strand
ATCTCCTCTATCGCCTGCGAGACTAACCGCAAAGAATTCTCCACAGCCGGCCTGACGCTCTCGTCACTCCTGTCTTTCGCAAGTCCGAGATAGATCTTCGCACTGGCGAGAATCTGGTTCACATTATCATGAAGTTCCTGTCCAATCTTGTTTCTCTCCGTTTCCTGCGCGGTGAGGATAGCCCGAGCTATACGCTTCTGCTGCTGGATCTTTTGATTCACTACCTCTTCTTCAATCTTCTTCCTGGCCTCATGTTCTCCAAGGCGGAACAGGTGACTGCTGATCATCTCAGCCACCATACCCACCAGGGTTCGCTCTTCTTCAAATATGGGCGTAGGATCATTCCTGGGATCGAAGCCCGGGTAAAGCACTTCTACCAACCCGCTTTCTCCACCGAATACCGAAAAGGAAGAAGAAACAGAATGAATAGCCTTGCCGTAATTCTTTGTTGCAAATTCCTTTTCACCCAGTACAATTCGCGCGGCAGCCTTATCGGGATATTTGAAAGCTTCGGGGATCAACTGCACAATCTCCGAAATCACATCATCAACCTTCCTGTTGTCATGCTGAAGGATATCGCTGATCTTGTTGAGAAGTGTCAGCTCCTTCATACGCTCATTCACCATGAACAGCGCTTTCTCTCTTTCCTTCTCCGCCAGCTTTCGCTTGCTGATGTCCAGAACGGTCCCAATTATCGCGTTGCCTTCCATCTCCAGCTTTCCGCTGCAAAAGATTTCGAGGTAAACAATATTGCCGTTCCTATGCATACCCTTCGCCTCGTAGTGAACCCTATCGAGAGAACCATTCACCCTCGATGCAATGTTTTGTGACACTATATCGAGATCATCGCGATGAATAATTGTAGCCGGGCTCATGCCGATCAATTCTGATTGCGTGAATCCAAATATTCCGGCAAGGTGAGGATTTACATACCTGAATATTCCGCCCTCGATGATGTACACACCGATCATCGACTGCTCCACAAGATTTCGAAAACGGGCCTCTGCCATCGCCAACGCCTTTTCTGCCCATTTCCGTTCGGTGATGTCGTGAATGGTAAGTACCAGTCCTGTGAACATTCCTTTACCATCAATGGCAGGTGTTGCGGTTATTTCTCCGATGACCGTGCCTGATGGCAATTCAAACTCCGCTTCCCATTTTGCAGGCTCTTTCGTCTTCATCACCTCCTGGTAATGTTGTGCCACGAGTTTATTGTTTTCGCTGGATGCCACTTCATCCAGGAATTTACCTGTAACCTGTGATTTCTTGATGTCGTATTTCTCGAGGAAGGTTTGGTTTGCAGCAGCAATCCTGTACCGATCGCCTTCCAAACTTATTAACAGCATTCCATCACTGGTAGCATTATAAATCAGGCTGAGGTCTGTAGCTATTTCATTAGTATCAACCATGATCATGGTTTTAATTTTCGCCCGCCTGTAGTCCGTTAACGATGTGAGCCGGGAAAGTCGCACACCGGAATTTTCATCCATAAATTAGGAAAAATAATTGAAACCAATTAGCCAATTTATCCGGGTATCCACTTAAAATCTTGCAGAATGACCCCGTTTTCAGGCCACTTCCAAACCCTATCTTTGCGTCCATGCAATCGAAAAATCTGCCTGTGGCAGGCATCCTCGGAGGGGGACAACTTGGAAGAATGCTGCTCCAGGCTGCGGCCAATTATCCGGTCATCACACACGTGTTGGAAAATGATGAAAGTGCCCCTGCGGCTCACCTCTGCCATCGCTTCACAAAGGGCGACATCCGAAACTTTGACGACGTATATGCCTTTGGCAAAGGACTCGACGCAATTACCATCGAGATCGAAAATGTAAACATAGAAGCTCTCGAAAAACTGGAATCGGAAGGCGTGAAGGTCTACCCCCGACCTTCAGTGCTACGCACCATCAAGAGCAAAATCCTCCAGAAAGAATATTACAGCAAATACGATATCCCCTCCGCTCCCTATCACATTACAAATAATGCTGCCGAGGTAACGGCACTGAAGGATTTCCTTCCCGCCGTACACAAATCTGCCGAAGGGGGGTATGACGGACGCGGTGTAGAGATACTCAAAACTGAAAAAGACATCGAAAACGCATTCGATGGGCCTTCGATTCTCGAGAAGATGATTCCTGTGCATAAAGAGATCGCGCAGATCGTCGCCATCAATGATAAGGGAGACACGGCCCTCTACCCTCCCGTCGAAATGGTGTTCGATCCATACCTTAATCTTCTCGATTACCAGGTCTGTCCTGCCGAGATCGAGACGAAAACGCTTTGGAAAGTGGAAGCCATCGCATTGTCCGTTGTCAGGAACTTCAAATCACCCGGCATCTATGCAGTAGAGTTGCTAATCGATAAGGATGGAAATGTGCTTGTAAATGAGACCGCCCCAAGAGTCCATAACAGCGGACACCATACCATCGAGGCTCACTACAGCTCACAGTTCGACATGCTATGGAGAATCATACTTGGATATCCATTGGGCAATACTGCAGCAATAATCCCTTCCATCATGGTAAACATTCTCGGTGCTGAAGGCCATAGCGGTGATGTGGTATACCAGGGACTTGAAGATGTAATGAAAATCGACAATGCATTCGTGCATCTCTATGGTAAGTCTCAGACAAAGCCCGGAAGAAAGATGGGGCACGTAACAGTACTCAGCAAGGAAAAGCAGGATATGCTGCACAAGGCGAACAAAATAAAGCGAATATTGTTACCAACCGCTCAGGGCCATTAATCATGGATAATTGCCATTCATCAAGGGCTTGTAATTTTTGACCGCAGGAAATCAGCGATTTAACCGTCCAAGAAATCCAGTAGTACTATCTTTAACCGCTTCGAATCAATCCTCATTTATTCAGAATATGAGAGTACGTAATTTTCAGCTCGTTTATATCTTATTATCGGTATTAATCATTGCATCTTGTGGCAAATCGAAAAAGAATTCCACTACTACAAGCAATCGCCAGACATCCACTCCAAAGGTTGACGGATTTATTGTCAAGAATTATGTAATGGGAGAAGCTCTTGAAGTTCCGGGCACGCTGCTTGCGAATGAATCGACAGACATCCATCCCGAGATTTCTGGACGCATTACACAACTGAATGTGGCGGAGGGAAAATTTGTAAACAAAGGCGCACTACTTGCAAAGCTTTATGATGGAGACTTGCAGGCACAGTTGAGAAAACTCGAGGTGCAGTTGCAAATTGCCGAGAGCAATGAAGAACGCTCGGCAAAATTGCTCGAGATCAAAGGAATTAGCAAGGCTGACTACGATGCGAGCCTGCTGACCGTGAATAATATTAAGGCCGACATGGAAATTGTGAAGGCGAATCTTTCAAAGACTGTGATTCTTGCTCCCTTTAGCGGGAGACTGGGATTGAGAAACATCAGCCCGGGCGCATACGTTACTCCCGCAAGTGTGCTTGCTACCATTCAACAGACTAACCTGTTAAAACTTGATTTCGCCGTTCCTGAGAAGTACACTTCTCAACTTAAGGTTGGGCAAACGGTGAACTTCACAAGCGAGGCAACCAGCAAGAGATACACTGCAAAAATTATCGCCCTTGAATCGAGCGTGACCACCGATACCAGGAGCCTGATGGTGCGTTCGGTGGTTGAAAATAAATCCAATGATCTTGTGCCTGGCTCTTTTGCAAAGGTGGTACTCGAATTCGATCCCGACCCTAATGCGATTGCTGTACCCACACAGGCCGTAATTCCACAGGCGAGAGGTAAAAAAGTAATTCGCTACGAAGGCGGATTTGCGAAATTTGTGGACGTGGCCACAGGGGTTCGCGACTCTGCGATGGTGCAGATCACTAGCGGACTTCGTGTCGGAGATACGGTGGTTGTTACCGGGATCATGAGTACGAGGCCCGATACGAAGATTGAGATCAACCGTATCGTTGAATAGCGCGATTGCCTGCCTGAAAGAATCACTTTACTAATCAACCATGCTAAACGGTTTTCAAAACTGGAACAGGGTTCAAACATTATTTTATTAAATGAACATATCAGAGCTTAGTCTGCGGCGGCCGGTGCTGGCAATTGTGATGAACATTGTGATTGTAGTGTTTGGAGTCATCGGCTTTAAATTCCTCGGCGTTCGCGACTACCCTGCCATCGATCCGCCCAACATCAGCGTTAGAACTTCCTATCCCGGGGCGAATGCCGACATCATCGAATCGCAGATAACCGAACCACTCGAGAAAGCGATTAACAGCATCGCAGGAATTCGAAACATCACCTCTTCGAGCAGCTCTGGCTCGAGCAGGATCAATGTAGAGTTCGATCTTGGTGTTGACCTCGAAGCCGCAGCTAACGACGTGCGCGATAAAGTCTCCCAGGCCGTGCGCTCACTTCCTCCCGACCTCGACGAACCTCCAGTAGTTTCCAAGGCCGATGCAAGTTCCGATGCGATACTTGCCATGACCATCCAGAGCGACACAAGGACCCAGTTGGAGATGACTGAATACGCCACCAACGTTCTGCTCGAAAGACTGCAAACGATTCCCGGTGTAAGCGGTATCCAGATCTGGGGCGAAAAGCGATACGCGATGCGCATCTGGCTCGATCCTTCAAGGCTTTCAGCTTATGGCCTCACTCCATCCGATGTGCAATCTGCTCTCGCAAGAGAGAATGTGGAACTTCCCTCAGGAAAAATCGCTGGCGAAGCAACAGAACTTACCGTTAGGACCTTTGGCCGCCTCAATACTGAGGAGGAGTTTGCCGACATCATCATAAAAAATGTGAATGGAAGCGATGTGCGCGTAAGAGACATCGGAACGGTTAACCTCGGGCCAGAAAACGAAGAAACCATTCTCAAAGAAAGCGGAATACCAATGATTGCGCTGGCAATCGTTCCGCAGCCTGGCTCTAACTACGTTTCCATTTCAGATGAATTCTACAGACGACTTGACCAGATCAAGAGTGAAGTTCCGCAGGATGTGAAGCTCAACATCGCGCTGGACCAGACTAAATTCATTAAACGCTCTATTTCCGAAGTGGAAGAAACGCTCATCATCGCGATCGTGCTCGTGATCCTCATCATCTTCCTCTTCTTCCGCGACTGGCTGATTGCGATTCGTCCTCTAATAGACATTCCTGTCTGTCTCATCGGTGCATTCTTCATCATGTATGTGATGGGATATACCATAAATGTATTATCACTCCTTGCCATTGTACTCGCCACGGGCCTCGTGGTGGATGATGGAATTGTGGTGACGGAAAACATCTACAAGAAGATGGAACGAGGCATGAACAAGTGGCAGGCCGCAAGGGATGGATCAAAGGAAATTTACTTCGCGGTCATTTCCACATCCATCACACTTGCGGTAGTGTTCATTCCGATCATCTTCCTTCAGGGATTCGTGGGACAATTGTTCCGTGAGTTCGGTATCGTTGTTGCCGGCGCGGTATTGATCTCCGCGTTTGTATCGCTCACGCTCACTCCCGTGCTGAACGTGAAGCTTGCGAGGAAGGATATGTCGAAGCACTCATGGTTCTACAATAAAACAGAACCCTTCTTCCGTGGAATGGAAAACGGATATCGCAGAATTCTCACTGCATTCATGCGAGTGCGCTGGTTTGCATTCGTGATCATTGCAGCCTGCGTTGCAATCATCATTTTCCTGGGCAGAACATTGCAATCGGAGCTCGCACCAATGGAGGATCGCAGCCAGTTCAGGCTTTCTGTTACCGCACCAGAAGGAACTTCTTTCGATTACATGGACCAATTCATGACGAGGCTCACGGACTTCCTCATGGATTCGATTCCTGAAAGTCAGGTTACACTTTCCGTTACTTCTCCGGGTTTCTCCGGTTCAGGTAACGCGAACACCGGTTTCGTTCGTATAACGCTAAATGATCCTTCCGACAGAGAAAGATCGCAGAAAGAAATCGTGAACATGGTGAACAGGAACCTGCCGAAATTCAATGAAGGTCGCGCATTCGCAATCGAGGAGCAGACCATCCAGGTTAACAGGCGCGGAGGGCTTCCAGTTTCATTCGTTATTCAGAATAATAATTTCGATAAGTTGCAGGAAGTGCTACCGCAATTTCTTGAGGCTGCAAACAGCAATCCCGTCTTCCAGGGTGTGGATGTTGACCTGAAGTTCAACAAGCCTGAGTTGCGTGTTGAAATCGACAGGTTGAAGGCAAGCGAACTTGGCGTAAGCGTGCAGGACATTTCCGAAGTATTGCAGCTCGCGTACAGTAACCGCAGGCTGGGATATTTCACGAAGGATGGAAAGCAATACCAGGTAATGGCCCAGGTTGCACGTGCGGATCGCGATGATCCCAACGACCTCAAGTCACTCTACGTTAGAAATGCGAGACAGGAAATGATTAGCCTCGATAATCTGGTGAGCGTGACTGAATCCACCACGCCTCCCGTGATCTATCACTTCAACAGATACAAGTCAGCCACGATTTCCGCCGGCCTCGCTCCAGGCAAGACAGTAGGTGATGGAATCGAAGCAATGAACTCAATCGCCAGTGAACTACTGGATGATACTTTCGCAACTTCTCTCACTGGTTCATCGAGAGACTTTGCTGAAAGTTCGAGCAATACAAGCTTTGCGTTCCTGCTGGCGCTGGGACTCATCTTCCTGATCCTTGCAGCACAGTTTGAGAGTTTCATTGACCCGTTCATCATCATGGTCACGGTACCGCTTGCGATCGCCGGTGCGGTACTCACACTATGGTTGTTTGGGCATACGCTCAACATCTTCTCACAAATCGGTATGATCATGCTGATAGGGTTGGTAACAAAGAATGGTATCCTGATCGTGGAGTTCGCCAATCAGAATCGAATAAAGGGAATGAAGCGAACTGA
>CBINHQ010000114.1:0-6987 GCA_966250475.1 uncultured Chitinophagaceae bacterium | reverse complement strand
GCAAGAATCATCAACAATGCGAACAATCCATATGTGCTAACAGTTCTCATTCAATCTTATTTGTTTTGCTATTTCTCTTCTGCTCCCTGTTCCCTGTTCCCTGCCCCTGCTCCCTGTTCCCTGTTCCCTGCCCCTGTTCCCTGCTCCCTGCTCCCTGTTCTCTGTTCCCTCTGCACGCCTTTGGTTTCTTCTATTCTTTTTCTTCCTGAATATTTGGCTGAATTTGTTGTAGTCAAGTGTGATGATGAATCCAACACCTGTCTCAATTATATATCCATCAATGATGCCCTCGTACTCATTCTTTCGGTACGCACGCAATACATAGCGCTTGTCCTTGCTAAGTTGATAATCCACCGCGATGTTACCTGCGATGTTGCTCGCATTGTAAGTTGAGTTTCGCGGTCCTTCGAGTTCGAAATTCGAACCGATCGAAACAGTAAGGCGATCGTTCAGTAATTGTTTCGACAAGCCCACGTTCAGGTCCGTCCTGTCTCTTCGTTGACCTGTAGTGTAATCTTCGGAGGAAATGATGTCGAAGTCAAGGTTCACTCCGGCGACAAGATCATCGGCAAGGCGATTGAGTTGTTCTGTAAGTAGTTTGCTCACACTCTGCCTTGCGAGAGCTCCTACTGTCGGTCCGCTTCCACTGCTGTTGAAAGGATTCTCCGCAACGAATCTGTTCAGAAGAAGCAAGGAGAACACCTGCTTGTTCATCTCGGCATCTTCCTGTCTCAACTGATCGAGCCGCATCCTTGTGTTGGTGATCACATCATTTGAGACCAGGTAATTTCCATCAGGAAGCACGATGTCGAAAGAGATCATCGGCTTCAGAAGCTCGCCTTCCATCATTAGCGTGACCTCGAACGGAAGTTTCTGCAGGTAGATGTTTCTCGCAGCTCCTTCCACATCTCCGATCTGGTTCTTCACGAGGTCCAGGGGAGCGGCTTCTGCCACGTACTTCGCAGTCACATCTACTGTTGCATCTGTTGGCTCGCCCTGCCAGACGATCCTGCTTCCGGATTCAATCTCAAATCTTCTCCTGATGAAATTGAAAGTGAGTTCGTATGCGCCTTCCTCCAACTCGTAAGATCCGCTGAGCGTAACCTTTCCACTTGGATCGATTCCCGCGTTCAACAATGCTTCACCTTTTACATTCAGGAAGTCACCGTTTCCTTCGTCGAGTATGAGGTTAAACTCAGCTTCGGGATTTATTTCCGCGTTGATGGAGATGTCCGCGCCGAAGATCTTTGCCGTGTTCAATGAATCGTAAGGGGCAAGGAACAGGGAATCGTTTATCGGCGCATCGAAGTCGATGAACTCGATGATGCCTTCCCTGCTCACAACTCCAGGCTCACGCTGAGGCAGCACAACCGTCATCCTCGTATTTTCATTCACAATGATCCTTCCTTCTATTCTTGGAAGTGCTTCTGTACCTTTAAGCGTTAAGTCAGTGTCGAAATAGAGGTGTCCATAAAAAATATCATTATCCTTCTTTGTGCTGCTGAGCATCTTGAAGTTTCTTGCTCGCAGCCTGAGGTCGAAATCGTAATTGGAAAAATTCTTTGTCGCAGCCAGGCCATCGATTGTAAGCGGATTGTTCGCTGAGTCGCGAACCTGAAACCTGTCGAAATGCACGCCTTCTCTGTCTACGCGGATCTTTTCGTTGTCCACGCTGAAATAAGTATTGAGCATGGCAAGATTGAATCTCGTCTTGTCGAAGTTAAGATCGCCCTTCACAACGGGTTGTTGAAAATTACCGGTGACCTTAAACTTTCCATTGATCGTTCCCGAAGCATCCCTTATTGCTCCTCCAGTAAATGCCTGTGCTGAGGAGAGATGCATCGTGCGCATATCGAGGTCGAGATCGAAATAACTGTCGCTGCCCGGACGAACGTAATAATTACCGGTGATCTGCACATCATTTCCTCTTCCAGTGAGAGTGACGTCGGCAAAGTAAGTGTTCGGTGCGCTGTTGTTTCCCTGAATGCGCACATCGCCTACGGTGTCCTGCCTGATGAGGAGATCATTGATGGTCAGGTCCCCGACAAACACCGGCGCATTTGCAAGATCAGTGAAAGTGATCTTGCCATTCATTCTTCCTTGCGCAAGCGTGGTGTCTGTCTGCACGAGACCGGTGAGTGTCCCCAGTTCAAATTCGCTGAAGCTTAGGTCGAGTGGAGCATTGGCCACTGCTGAATGGCTGTTGATGGTTAGACTCTGTCCATTCTTCGATAATATTACATCATCTGCATTGATGCCTGCTTCTCCAAATGTAATCTTGCTTCCCGGCGATATCGTCCAGGGATCGTAGTTCAACATCAAACTGTCGGGCTGTATCAGCAATTCGTATTTACCATTTACAGGCTGATTAAGCAATGCATGAATATTGTACTTGTCTTTCGACAAACGATCCTTAATGTTCAGCACAAAGTCCGCGCTGTTGTTTGCAATGCTTGCCCTGATAGTAGTATTGTGCAATTGAAACGATTCTCCGCTTGCGAGCATGTCTATAGTTGCGCGGAGATCAATTTCGTTCTGATCGGTTCCTGCAATAAGGTGAAGTGATCTCAATTTATTTACACCCATGTCGATTGCAGGGGCGTCAATTTCCGCGTTCCATCCGGCGTTGGAGAAATGGCTCGCAATGGTCACCGAGTCGATTCGTGTCAGCCCGGGAATGAAGACCTTCAATGCCGGGTTATCAAGTACGTATGCATCGATGGTGAAATCGTATAGCTGAGTGATTGTATCTCTTGTTGAAGGAATGATCGAGAAATAAGGATCGATTGCATGCTGCAGTATTGCACCGATGGTCGAGAGTTGATAGTTTCCTTCAAGTTTCGCATACATTACCTCGCTGTTCAGGTTGAGGAATCTTCCCGTATCCGAAACTCCTGCCTGCAACCTCACTGTGTCGAGTTGCAGACGTTGTTCATCGAGAACGAATAGCGATTGAACGAGATCCACCGTTCCCTCGAGTGCGTCAGGATTTGTATTGGTGAGTGAGGCATCAACCTTACCACGATAGATCATTTCATTCGAAGAGAGATTGAGGTTCCTGAATTTTATGCTGTCAATATTACCCTTCAATTGCAGTGTAGGAAATTCTCCCGATAAGTCTGACCTGGCAATCATCGCAAAATGAATATTGGGATCGGTCATGGAGGTTTCAAGGTTCGCAATCTTGTTGGCAATGTTTCCATTTACAGATAGATTGCGGTAATTGTAACCCTGGAATTGTGCGGAATTTATCACTCCGTTGAATGTGGCGTTGGCCGTCTCTGGATTCACGCCCGTGCCTTTCACCGAAACGTTAGCTGTTATTCCTGAGGGCAGTTGTTCATACCCGAGAAGTTTTGCAAGGCTAAAAGAATTCGTTTCCACATCCGCATCGTAATTGATGCGATTAGGATCTGCCAATTGGCTGAAGGTTCCATTCACTTTCGCATTTCCAAGATCTGTATTGATCGACACGTTTGTGCGCAATGCTGATGGATTTCCTCTCACACTTCCTTTCACATTCACAATAGAAGGAAGATTGATGTTTTGAGGAATACTATTGCGAGGAAGAATGGTCTCGAGATCCTTCCGCGTAGTTCGTATGTGGCGAATGTCAAGATCGGCAGCCAGCGCATTCATGTCAGGCATGCCACCAATGTTGCCGCTGATGTCGATACTCGTGTTTCGTAATCCACTTACCGCAAGCTTGTCTATGCGTAGGTCTGACAATTGACCGGTAATCCTGCTGTCTACGTACCATGTCGTGTTAGGGCCTGCAAATGCCGGTTGATCTCTTAGTTGCGGTGCGAATGTGAGAATGTCACTTACCAACACCTTGCTGTCCCGAAGGTCAAGATCAACTTTCATATTGGCAGGTGATCGCTGTAGCGATTCAAGCGATGCATAACTTATTCCCATCGCCTGCCTGATTTCAGTGCCTGGTGTCTTCAAGTAAAGATTTTTCAGTGCGGCTCCGTTCGACGTGTACAGGGCGTCTGCCCTCAGCTCATTCAACACGAATCCACTCTTCTCTGTAAATGATCCTTCGCGTATGTTTCCGGCGATTGAATCAATGCTTAGCAGGAGGTCATCAATCGCGAGGTCGAGGTCTTTCACGTCGAGGTGTGCATAGTCCATGCCCCGGCTTATCGGAATACTGTTGTCGTTATCGAAACGAAGGTTGTTGTTTCGAAGAACGATTGAATTGGCTTTGATCTTCCACCCAACCTCAGCGCGTGTCTCAATCTCCTTCTCAACTTCTTCTTCCACCTGCTTTGCTTCGATTGTTCTTCCGAGTCGAATCGCTGCCGTTGTATTTTCCAATCGAAACTCATCGAGTGAAATGATGGTGTTCATCACATCCATCCCTTCAGGCCTTGCAAACAGTTTCCCAAGGTTCACATCCGCATAAAACTGGGAGACACCATTTCGATAATCAAGGATAATATCTTCGAGATCCAACTCATCAACATTTAGCTGAAGAGAAATAGGTGCGCTTGCCTCTTCGAGATCCTTCTCTATCGGCTCAGGCGTTGCGAGTGGTTTATTTTGATATACCCGGGCGTTCAAACCATGAATTTTCAATTTGCCTGCGGCGAAATCCATGGTACCGGGATCAAACCTTTTCATCCTTGTATCGAGATGATCAATCCAGGCCTCCATGTCGCTGCCCGTTACTGCATCCTTGTAGACTAGACGAATATTATCGAGACTAATCTTGCCGATCGAAAATGCGGAGCCGCTTGAGGTGTCCGAAGGAGTTGAACTGGTCCCAGAAGCAAACTCATCGAGGATGAATTGAAAATTGAACACCGTGTCTGGCAACTCACGTTTAACCTTCGCGGTCATGTCGCGCAGTTCTATATTGCTGAGGTCGATTTCATTTCGGAAGATCAGATCAAGGAGATTAATGTTCGCGAGTATCTTGCCGCCATAGAGAAGCGTATCCTTGTTCCTGTCTTCGAGGTATACTTTCTCAAGCACCACATTCTTTGGCAAGCCCACATAGATACGGTCAACTTCAACGCGGGTGTCGAGTTTCTCCTGCAGCCAGACTACAGTCTTTTTTCGAATATAGCTTTGAACGGGCGGAGTTTGAATTAGCAGGACTACAACCATAAAGAAAACCACCATCCACAAGAGAGTCTTGAGCATGATCCTGCCAGCCTTTCGAAAGGAGAAGTTTTTCGTTTTATTCTTATCCATGCAGTCCGTACCTTTTCAGAAGTTCCTTACAGGAGTTTAGAAAATATCGTGCTATAATCGGTTTAAGGGCATGAAATTTTGGGGTTGTGGCGAAAAGTACCCAGTTAGGTTGAAGGTTGACTGTTTACCGTTGACAAGCTTGCCCCGATGAAAATCGGGGTTGACCGTGGACCGTAGACCGTGGACCGTGGGGGATGAGAGATGTGGGATGAGAGATGTGAGACTTGGATTTGAAGTGTATTAGAGATAAATAAGACGATTTTCGTCAAAGTCCCTCATCTCCCATCTCTCATCCCCGATTTACATCGGGGCAGGCTCCTCATCTTTAAACCCCTTAAACTTTTAAACCCTCTCCGTATCTTCCCCCCATGCATCGCCACATAATTTACATAATCAATCCCATTTCTGGAACCCGGACGAAGAAAGACCTTGAATCCTTCATTGCTGAAGAAACCAGGAAGCGGGGAATTGATTTCGACATCTTTCCTTCTGTTGCAAGTGGAGATTATTCGTTTCTAAAATCCATCATTTCAGAAAAAAAGACAACCGATGTCGTAATAGGCGGTGGCGATGGGACTATCAACCAGGTGGTGAATGACCTTAGAAAATTTGATCTGAACTTCGGAATAATTCCCTGCGGTTCCGGAAACGGACTGGCGTTTTCCGCCGGCATAAAGAGGAAGCCAATCGACGCGCTAAAAGTCATCTTCGAAGGAAAGGCCACTCCAATCGATGCGTTTCATGTGAATGGAAAGTTCGCCTGTATGCTCTGCGGCATCGGGTTTGACGCACAAGTGGCCTATGATTTTTCGTTACAGAAAACCCGCGGTCTCACAACATATGTGAAACAAGTGGTGAAGAATTTTTTCTCCGCGAAGCCTTATGAGTTTGAAATTAAATTGCCCGGAAAGAAGATCGAGACCAGCGCCTATTTCATCAGCATTGCAAACAGCAATCAGTTCGGAAACCACTTCACCATCGCCCCCAAGGCCAGCCTCGATGATGGCATGCTCGATGTTGTTATTCTCACCGACCAAAACAAACTAAGCCTCATTCTTCAAACACTGAAACAAGTCGCCGGAAAAGTGAAACTTCAAACCGGAAGCGTGGAAAGTGAAGGCCGGCACGTGGTGTATTTCCAAACTAAGGAGGTTTCCATTCTCAACAAATCCTCGGCGCCGCTACATATTGATGGTGACCCGGCCGAGAGCGCTCCGAAAATCGAGGTGAGGGTAGAGGCGGGTAGCTTTAGGTTACTCAAGCCGGGTTTAAGGTTTAAGAGTTTAAAAGTTTAAGGGTTTAATGGTTTAATGGTTTAAAGGTTTAAGAGTTTAAGGGCTGTTTTAGGTTTATAAATTCTTCCCCCGCCCTTAAACCCTTATACCTTTAAACCTTCTTACAAATGCAACCATATCCCAGGTGTGTTCTTCTTAATTTTGTGAAAATGAAAATACTCATACTATTTGCACTGCTTGCAATCCAGGCTCATGGCCAGGATGGCGATTCCTGGAAGATTAAATGGAATGGCGAAGTCCTCATAGAGGCGAAGAAGGAAGACCCCGCGACCAACATGAAGTCTGCTAAAGTCGAACGCCAGGAAGACACACCGTTGCTGGAAATTGCCTATACCGAATCACCTCCCAAAAAGGACTGGAAACGATCTATCATGATCTTTGGTGAAAGCAACAATGAACTCAAACGATTCGATACTTCGAATGTGGTAATTGGCTTCGACGAACTGAAAGAACTCATTGGGGAGAATAAACTAATAAAGATTTATAC
>CBINHQ010000113.1:0-7102 GCA_966250475.1 uncultured Chitinophagaceae bacterium | reverse complement strand
TAGGCAGCGCGAGTACGGCGGAGATCATTTCGGCTGTGCACACTTGCCCGTCGGGAGCGTTGACGATATTGAACGAGAAACAGAACAACCCAATGGCATAAGACTTGCCATACAACATTAGTTCCTGATCTAAATGGGAAGAATTATTGCTGCAATCAACATGACTCTCGACGGTTACTGCGACCATACGGCCGTAATTGCCGATGAGGATTTGCATAATCATTACTCAGAACTACTGAAGACCGCAGACTCGATCATCTATGGCAGGATTACCTATCAGTTGATGGAGTTCTGGCGTGACCTCGCAGAAAAGCCTTCAGGCGAAAAGGATATGGATGATTTCGCGGAGATCATGAATGCAGTTCCGAAGATCGTTTTCTCGAGAACATTGAAGGAAGTAGATTGGAAGAGTGCGAGACTGAGTAAATTGTCATTCGAAGAAGAAGTGCGAGAGCAGAAGCGTGCTTCTTCGGGAAATGTCTTCATCGGTAGTCCGAGCCTGATAACAGAAGCGCTGAGAAACGGCCTGGTGGATGAGTTTCAGCTTTGCGTGCATCCGGTGATTGCAGGAAGCGGAAGGCCGTTGTTCATAAGGAATGATGAGAAGATTACGCTAATACTATTGAAGACAAAATCGCTTAAGTCCGGCGCGGTGGTATTTTATTATCAGCCGGGCATCAAATGAATGAGGAATTAAACTCTTACAGGTCTTGACACCTGGTAAATTATAATTCAATTAAACCAATCACATGAATAAGAACGGCCCGATTATAATCTTAGAGGATGACGCCGACGATCAGGAAATGCTAAAGGAGGTATTTCAAAAGTTGGACTACCCGAATGAAGTGATATTCTTCCTTAATGGAGAAGAAGCCCTTGAATTTTTGAATAAGGCAGATACGTTGCCGTTCATTATTCTGTCCGACATCAACCTTCCCAAACTGAATGGATTTGAATTGAGAGCGAAACTGAAAACAGATGCAGAACTTGAACTGAAGTGCATTCCGTATTTGTTTTTCTCAACTGCATCGAACCAGCGTACGGTGATTGATGCTTATAGTCTGTCAGTGCAAGGATTCTTTGTGAAGCAGACTTCGATGAAGGAGTTGGAAAAAACGATCTCGGTGATTATGGAATACTGGACACGGTGCGAGGCGCCGAATAGTTTTCAAAAGCGCGGGAGGGGAATTAGTTAATTAGATAATTAGATAATTAGTTAATTAGTTAATGAGGCACCTGCGGTGCGAGGGCGGCTAAGCCGCGTTTTCTTACCGCGGAGGTCGCAGAGACGCTGTGTCGACTTCGCCGGATGTGCTTACCGCGGAGGTCGCAGAGACGCGGAGATAAGAAAATAACAAAAATTCTACAGCTATTTAAGTTGACAAATAAATTACGATGTGTAATGATCAATCATAAAAAATCATAAGCAATCATAACAAATCCGCGTCCACTGGTCCAGCCTGATCACACTCTGGGGCCAATCGAGTTCAAAAAACCATCTTATTTTAGATAGAAGATCACTATAGAGCAGGTATAGAAAACTCCCGGATCAAGTCCGGGATGACACGGGTCAAGCCCTGGGCAACAAAGTGTCTTACTATAATTAAGGATATAAACAATAAACTAATTTGTTAATTATCCAATTAACGCCTCCGCGCCTCTGCGCCCTCCGCGGTAAGAAAGCGGCGTAGCCGCCCGCACCGCAGGTGCCCCATTAGCTAATTACCTAATTAACTAATTATCTAATTAGACCCCCCCTTCCTCTTAAGAACCGGCTTCTTCATCGGCGGCACCACCAGCTTCGGACTAAGATCCGGCAAAACATCCTTCATCCTCTCCAAACTATACACATTCGTATCAATAAACCACCAATTCTTTCCATTATCCGGTGAAATCACAATCATCGTCGTCTCTACAATCATCTCGCCCAGTGGTGTCTTCAACGTAGTGCTCTGTGGCAGCAATGCCTGCAGGGTGTTTTTGTATTTGATAATTTCACCCGGACTACCAATCCAGTATTTCTCCACGCTTACCTTAAACCGCTTGCTTGCCAGGAACGCCGAATCCATCTTCAACTTCATCGCTTCCTTTCCTCCTGCATAGGTAATGATATCGGGATGCATGAATTTCACAAACGTGTTGAAGTCGTTTCGCACGAGAGCCGTGCCCATTTCCATCGCCTGCACCTTGATGGTGGTGGCGAGATTTTGCGAGCTCGCAGTTTGCGTGAGCGAGATTGCAACAGCTAAGAAAAGAATATTAATTGTCTTCACTAGAGGTCCCTCCGTTTGTTGATCCAGAAGCAGAACGACCAAAGCAGCAGCAACAGGATCATTGTATAAAATATGTGCTGGTTACTCGTATCTACCATCCGACTCCATTCTTTTTCATCAGAGATGAAGAAGCGCGGGAAAGGAATGAGTCTGTCCGATACTTCCAGCGGAAAGTATTCGCCGATACCGTTCGCGTACTTCCTTGCGAGTTCCACCAATATAGGCTCCAACGGAAAATAATAGAACAAGAATATCCCGAGCGCGAGAAAAGCCCTCTTCACCAGCAGCGCGATCAACAACGCAATTGAAAGTTGTGCGAATTGTTGCAGCCAAAACAGCCAGATGTACTTGCTGCCGGCGAATGGATTCGGAGTGTCGGCTCCAGCATTCACGGTGCCAATCACGAATGCGGTGATTGTGTAGAGGACAGTCACCACAAATGAAATGATCAGCACATCGATCAGCTTGCTGAGCATGAAATCGTTTCGGCTCCAACCATCGATGATGTTTTGTCTGCTCGTCTTGTAACTGTATTCATTCGTGATGAACATGATCACCACGATCGAAGGAAGAAACACGAACAGCGAAGAGATGAAGGCAACTGTTTGCCAGACATCGGGAAATGTGAACGGGTTGGGGATCAACTGCAGGAGCGGCCCCATCGTGTCATCATTCAATTGATCCTTGTATCCATTCACGTAGATCGCGTAGTTCATTCCGGGGTAGGAGAGGGCGACGATCCCAAACATCCACCAAAAGGCGGGATACTTCTTGATCTTAAGCCATTCTGTCTTGAGGAGAGTAGACATGTGATTTTAGGGTTAAATTTCCGGGGTGGATTAATTATTTGTCAGCTCGAAGAAGCGTGCCTCGAGGCGTTTCTTTTTCAGGAGAAGATGATTCAGCACGATGCCATTCTCGAAGCAATGGCGATTCAGTTGCTCCAGGTTCGCGGTTCCTTTGGGAAGAAGGATCTGCAGCGTGTTTGAGCCTGCATTGATGCTGATCGATTCGGAGAATTTCCTAAGCACTTCAGCGAGCCTGTTGAGGTCGGACGCGCTGGCTTCAACTACGTCTTCATCTTGCAACACTTCGTTCACTTCACCGGTGGTGAGGAGATCGCCTTTTTTTAAGATCGCCACGTGCGTGCAGACTTTCTCAACTTCATCGAGCAGGTGACTCGCGATGATGATGGTATGACCGGATTTTCTTAGCTCGATGATCAGTTCCCTGATCTCCGCGATGCCCACGGGATCGAGACCATTGGTCGGTTCGTCGAGCACGAGCACCTTTGGATCGCCAAGCAGACTTGCAGCGATCGCGAGGCGTTGCTTCATGCCGAGGCTGTATGATTTGAAGCGGCTCTTTCGGCGTTCGAAGAGATTCACCTTCTTCAAGACTTCGCGGATATCATCCTTCGTTCCCCTGCCGCTGATGCTTTGGGTGACTTTCAGGTTATCGATGGCAGAGAGATAGTGATAGAAGTTTGGAGTCTCCAGCAGCGAACCGATCTTCCTGCGCTGAGCAGGAGAGCCGGGCTGACCGAACCAGAGGAAGTTGCCGTTGTTTGCCTTCAGCACATCGAGGATGATGCTAAGCAGTGTGGTCTTCCCGCTGCCGTTCGGACCTAGAATGCCAAAGACACTTCCTTCGGGAACGGAGAAGGAAACCTGGTTCAGTGCCCTTACGGGGCCATAGAACTTTGTGATTTGAGAAAGCGAGAGTACAGGGGTCATAAAAAGTACTTTGAAGCGCAAAGTAAGATTAAAGCTGTTGAAATTACAAGGTTTTGGTGAATTATTTAATTAGCTAATTAGTTAATTAGTAAATGAGGCACCTGCGGTGCGGGGGGCGGCTTCGCCGCATTGTTTACCGCGAAGGGCGCGGAGACGCGGAGCTAATTGGCTAATTAGCCAATTAGTTAATTAGTTAATTAATTATAATGCATATTAATTATGGTAAAACACTATGTTGTCACCCCGGGCTTGAGCCTGGGGCCTTTCTCTATACCGGCCTTTTTTGCATTTCATTTGAAAAGGATTTTTTGAACGCAGAGATCGCAGAGGATTTCGCAGAGAGCGCAGAGAGCGCCAAAGAATTCAGGAAGGATTATTCAAGCTATTTTGTATTTGCAAAATGTTTTGAGAAAGGCCCCGGGTCAAGCCCGGGGTGACAACCGCGAGTACAAAAAATAATTAGCTAATTAGTTAATTGACTAATTAGCTAATTAACCAATTGCCTCCGCGTCTCCCCGCCCTCTGCGGTAAACAATGCGGCGTAGCCGCCCAGCACCGCAGGTGCCCCCATTTTCAAATTTTCAAATTCCCCAATCAACAAATTACCCCCTCAAAGCAGCGACTCAACACAATTAGTAGTCATTACGAACGAAAATAACCAACGCATGAGAACTCCCCTTATCCTCCTTATCCTTTCCCTCTTCATCACCTCCTGTTTCAAGCGCGACGAATCCAACGTAAATGCGCCATGCAACAGCGGTTGCATGACCTTCATCACGAAGGTTACCACCGGACAGAATTCCTCCGAGCCTGTTGACAATGCCGTGGTGGAATTATCATGGGCCTGGCCAGCCACTCCATTCGGGAATCCCGGCCGACTCATCGCCAAGGGCCGCACAGGCAGCGATGGCATGATCGTATTTAATTTCAAAGCCAACGAAGAAGAACTCGAAGGCGGCAGGTATATGATCTCCGCGAAGAAAGGACTCGATTATTTCCAGCAACACAATCAGTATTACGGCATACAACGCTTCGACACTACTGTCAATGCCGATGTGCATCTGCCTTCAAAAGCAACGGTTAGAATTGTGTACCGCAATTTCCAACCTGTCGCACCCGACGACTTCTTTCAATGCCTTCCCGGATTTCAAACCTATGGCTCCATGCCCATCGCCGTTGAATTGACTGACCAGTCGGGCAACCCGCAAAACGGATTCTTCTTCAACCACAGTCCTGAATTCACAGAAAAAATTCTCAATGGCGCCACCGCAGGAGATCAATACACATATTTCACTATCACGAAAAAAAGAAATGGCGTTAGAGAAGATGTGAAGGATAGCATCTTCATACCCAAAGGAGGCATTGGTGTGTATGAGGTCTCTTACAATTAACTAATTGACTAATTAGTTAATTAGCCAATTAGCGCCTCGACTCCGCGCCCTCCGCGGTAAAAATAACTGCGAAGCCGTCCCACCCTTCCGCGGTAAACAATGCGGCGTAGCCGCCCAGCACCGCAGGCATCCATTATCTAATTAACTAATTAGCTAATTTCCCACTATGATTCAAATCGACTTCGCGAACCGCGTCAAAAAAATACTCGAAGACGACGAAAACGTAATCGGACTTGCGGCCGGAGGATCATGGATCGATAATGCAATGGATGAATTCTCCGACCTCGATCTCGTGATCGTCACGCATAAGAAAATTGCTCCTGACAAGGAACGCATGATCGAATTCGCGCGTCGTCTCGGGGATTGCATATCTGGTTTCACGGGAGATCATGTGGGCGAACCCCGACTGCTGATTTGTCTCTACAGTGATCCCCTCCTTCATGTCGATCTCAAATTTGTCACACTCGATGAGTTTCATCACCGCGTGGAGAATCCGGTTATACTTCTGGATAAAGGAGAAAAATTGAAAGCAATCCTCGACAATTCGAAACCTCAATTTCCCTTTCCCGATTATCAATGGATCGAGGACAGGTTCTGGACCTGGATTCATTATGCATTGCTAAAGATTGGCCGCGGAGAGTACTTCGAAGCGTTGGACTTTCTTGCATTCCTGCGCGGAACGGTGCTTGGTCCATTACTGCATATCAAGAGCAAAAATCTTCCGCGTGGTGTACGAAAGGTTGAGACTGATCTGCAGCAAAAAGATCTCGATGTACTGAAAGGAACCATTGCAGCGTACGATAAGCAATCACTCATCTCTGCATTACAAAATTCAATTCAACTATATCGCAACCTTCGTGAGGAATTGTTCGATAATACAATCGTAGTGAATACCAGGGCGGAGCTAGAAGTAATGAAGTATCTTGCCCAATTAACTAATTAACTAATTGACTAATTAACTAATTAAAAATGAAACTAGGCGCATTTTCCATCAGTCTTAGCGTGAAAGACATTAAGGCTTCGAAAGCATTTTACGAATCACTCGGGTTCACTGTTCTTGCCGGAGGATTGGATAAGAATTATCTCATCATGAAGAATGAAAATGCATTGATTGGATTGTTTCAGGGCATGTTCCAGGGAAACATTCTCACTTTCAATCCGGGTTGGGATGAGAGTGGTAAGAACATTGAGAGCTTCGATGATGTGAGGGAGATACAGCGGCAGTTGAAGAGTAAGGGGATACAGTTGTCGGCGGAGGCGGATGAATCCACCTCGGGTCCGGCGAGTTTGATGACTGCTGATCCCGATGGGAATGTGATTTTGATTGATCAGCATCGTTGAGGCGATGGTTAATTGCCTGATTAGTTAATTGGTTAATTAGTTAATGAGGCACCTGCGGTGCTGGGCGGCTACGCCGCGTTTTTTACCGCGGCGCAGTGACGGCTTTGCCGTGATTTTTACCGCGGAGGGCGCGGAGACGCGGAGGTAATTGGCTAATTAACTAATTAGCCAATTAAGTAATTGTTTAAACGCAGAGGTCGCAGAGGATTGCGCAAGGACGCGGAGAGCGTACTTGGATTTAAGAAAGAGCTATTGCAATCATCTTGCTGCTGTAATTCTCTTTAAGATGCTATATCATCCTGCTGTCACCCCGGGCTTGACCCGGGGCCTTTTTCTACCAACATAACGTCCCTGCGGGACT
>CBINHQ010000112.1:0-7123 GCA_966250475.1 uncultured Chitinophagaceae bacterium | reverse complement strand
GTTTGCACGGTGACCCGGGGAATTCATGAGGTTCCTGTGGGCGATTTCGAGTGTCTGGGCCAATGCGAGATTCTCACCTGCAGCGGTGAAGCGTACATCCGCATCTCTCATTCTGTCGAAGGGAGTCTTTCCATCCGGGTTCTGATGTGCAAAATATCCTCTTGCAAACATATCTTTCGAATGTGCTCGCGCAACCCTGGTTTGTTCCGGATCGGCCTTTAAGGGAGGAAGATTTTCCTTAGCCCTTTCTTCGTTGATCATTTCAAGCATCCTCTTCTCCAGCCCGGGCCTCGGCTGGGGATTGTCGTATCGAAAATGAAGTTTTACAGTCTCGCCACTCGAGGGATTAACAGTAAGACTGTTCATGGTTTGCCTCACGGCTTCATCAAATACGGGCGCGAGTTTCTTATTCGCCCATTCAGCCTGCATAGCGAGTTTGTTGGCAATCCTGCTTTCCCTTGTTTCGTCTGTTATCTTATCGGTAATCGGAAGTGCCAGCAACAACGCGGCGATAATAGTGGCATAAATTAATCCGTTCACAGCCCCGGGCACGATACCAAGGAGTCGGTTAAACCAGCCGTGATTCGCGTGTTCGGGAATGAGGTGAAGAACATGTCCTGTAATGAAGCCGATCAGAAGCCTCGCTACAATTACTGTTAGAATAAATGATAAGGGAAGGAGCCAAACACCGAGTGAGATGAATCCTTCGAAGAAGTTTGCTACATAGGGATAGAACACAAAGCCAAGTACAATGCTTCCGAGCCAGGTAAGTAGGTCAAGTGAACCCTGGATGAATCCTCTATACCACCCTGCAATCACCGCGAGGAGCAACACAATCATCAAGGCCAGGTCAATCCAATTCATAGTTTCATTTCATACTGGAAAACGCAAAATATATGCCTCCGGTATTAGGGTTTCGTTAATATTGCTGTTCTGCAGGAAGTAAGATGGTGTATGTCTTGCCAGGCTTAACTTTCAATGAACGTTCTCTCAACCAGGGGTTGAGAAACTTCAGCATTTTATATGTAGTACCGTTCTCTCTCGCAAAAGCCGCCAGGTTTGTGATAGATGATTTCACTTCAACGGATCGAGTCTTCACCGGAGCGTATTGTTCATGATCCTCTAACCTGAATCCCAATTTGTCTGAATTGCTCATCAGGTATTTGAAGGCGAGAATCCTGAAGATGTATCGTTGAGTTTCTTCAGGCAGCAGGAGGTCGTAGTAATCTTTTGTTCCCTGGTGTGTGGCGCGGCTGTTGTATCCGCCCATTCCGCAGTTGTATGAAGCCGCAGCAGCAGTCCATGATCCGAATTTCTGGTATGCTTTCAAGAGATATTTGCATGCAGCCTCGGTGGACTTCATGACATGATACCGTTCATCAGTTGTAGTACTTATTTCGAGATCATATGCCGGAGCAGTGCCTTTCATGAATTGCCAGAATCCTACTGCTCCTGCCCGCGAAGTAGCGTTTAGCAGATTGCTTTCCGCTACGCAGAGGTATTTGAAATCATCCGGAATATTATGCTCTTTGAGTTTCTGCTCGATCATGGGAAAATATCTTCCCGCGAGTTTCATGATGTAGAGGATATTATTCTGCCAATAATAATTGTAAAGAATTTCCCTGTCTAACTGTTCCCTCACTTCCCACCTTTCCAGCGGAACTTGCTCTCCCGCGAAGTTAAGTTTTTCGGGAAGGGCAGGAGCGTACCATGTATGTGCTGCATCTTCATTTATGTTGACGATCTCTTTCGCGGTCTCTGCTCTCGAAGGGAATGCAATTACCATAATAATAATAATGCCGGCAGTAAGGCCGGTCAGAAACATAGCAGCAAACGAGACTGACTTTTTCATAAAATTTCCCCTCCCAAGGGAAAGCAATAAAATACTATGCCATGGGGGTGGGAGGGTTACAATTCCATGAATCTGTGAATAACTGAAGTTGAGCAGAAAAATGAAAAATGATGGAACGTCAACATAACATATAAATCGCTAAGATAGAACTCGTTCAGCCATAATCATTAGAGTGGCAATCGTAAACATACCTGGTAAACCTCCTACTCATGTTGCAACATCAATATTTATTTTTCAGTATAAATCTGGGAGAATTGCTCAAAAAATTACTATTTTAACCGTCCCATCCTATTAAAACCTAAGCCGACTATGAGATACGAGTCTCTGTTAATTCATCTGAAGCGCCAGCAGGGAAAGGTTAAGCTTGGTTCTGCATTGGATTTTCTAAAAAAATTTCCGCAGTATCTCTTTAGTCTTCTTGACAGGATTAAATTCATTGGCTTCACATACGAGCTGAACCCGCAGGAGGTTATCAAGCTTGGCGTTTTCAATCAACTCAACTTCTTTCAACTCATCACAGGTACTACGGTTCCGTTATTTGGACTCGTTGGCGCAAAGGGTTTACCCTCCGGTGGTTTGTTCATTGTCTTCCTTCCGGTTGTGGTAAGCGTTGTGGTACTGCTACTGAATTATTTCAGGAAATATCAGGAAGCGTTAATGGTCTACTTCCTCTGCTATCCTGTAACCATTTGTTTGAGCTACCTCAATGGATTCAGTCTGGGTATTGAACTTTCTTTCATCCTTTATGGTATCCTTTCGGTCTTCTTTATTACAGATATTGGATACATGCTTTTTTCCATCGGCTTTTCGATGGTGAGTTATTTCATTCTGACGGTAGTGCTCGATAGGTTCAGGTACAATCTTGAAGACATCAACTTTACCGCGTACATCATTAACCAGATACTTGCAATCATCTACATCTTCTACGGCCTCTATCTCATCAAAACTGAAAACAATAATTACAACAAGGCGCTTCACGATACCAATGAGGAAATAAGGAGGCAGTCCTTAAAACTTCAGGAACAAGCAGAGCAGCTCGACCAATTGAATGGAATGCAGACCAAGCTATTCTCCATCATTTCGCATGACCTGAAGGCACCGATGTATGCTCTGCGCAATCTCTTCACCACGATGGAGGTGCAGAAGATGCCGGCGAAGGATATCAAAGAATTTATTCCCGAGGTGCAGAAGGATCTCAACTACACCGTTAGCCTGATGGAGAATCTTCTGCATTGGGCAAAGGCACAAATGAAGTCACATTCGGTTAATCCACAAGCTCTCGAAGCGGATGAATTGCTCGAAGAAGTGGCGAGAGTATTAAAACTGCAGGCTGAAGCCAAGGGAATCATAATAGAGAACAAAGCTCCTGAAGGTATTATCATTTCCGCTGACCGCGACATGATAAGTCTCGTAGTGCGCAACCTCATCTCCAACGCGATCAAGTTCACTCCCGAAGGAGGAAGGATTACTATCGGCGCAAAGTCGATGAGCACCTTCGCAGATATCTTCGTAGAGGATACTGGAAGGGGCATTCCTTCTCACGAACTTGAAAAGATAAACTCACAGGAATTCTTCACAACTAATGGCACCGCCCAGGAGCAGGGTACCGGCCTCGGGCTCATGCTTTGCCGCGATTTCCTCGAAAAGAATGGAGGAAAACTTCGCATCGAAAGCGAACTGGGCAAGGGAAGTAGGTTCTCGTTTACGCTTCCAAAGGCGGAGATACTGGGTATTGTTAGCAATGGGTGAATGGGAGTGCGGAGGGAACAGGGAACAGGGAACAGGGAACAGCGAACAGGGCGGAGTGCGGAGTGAGCAGTGCGAAGTACCTTCAATTAGGAGAATCTTTTTTTTCACTTAACAGCCCTTAAACTTTTAAACTTTTAAACCTTTAAACCCTTAAACCCTTTAACCCACCCAACCTCTCTCTCAATTCAGGCATTTTTTTTGTTACCCCTCTCTAGTCATCTGCTACCGATATCTCTCTGAATGACCCCAAAAAAGTAGCCGATGGTTAAACTGTACTCTCTTTGCTTACTCTTACTTTCCAATATCTGTTTCGCTCAGCGAAACGGACTCACGGTTTTCGATCTGATCGAGGTTGGCGAAGTTTCCCTTAAGCAAGCTGATAATATCCTGGAGAAAAAAGGATTTGTTCAGGCTGACAACCGTAGAGATGCAGATGAAGCACCTTTAACCTATTTTGAGAAAATCAACCGCAAGGGTCGAAAAGATTCCATACTCGCGACTCGTACTGTTGAACTTTTCAAAGAGGGCGAATACCGGTGCATAAAGTTTCAGACCTGTTCGAAAGATGAGTTTACGGAATGTTTCTCCAGTCTTCGCTCAAAGGATTTCGTTTGGGACTCCATGCTCAATCCTTCTAGCATTTCCGATCATGTTTTCAGGAAGGGAAACGTTGTGGTGGAAACTTCGGAAGCGAAGGAGGATGGATTAGATGTATTCACTATAATGGTGAAGCGAAAGGAATTCCCTCATCCTGCAGACATACATAATGCGGAAGATTTACTTTGCTTCGATTCACACGAATATCTGCTCGCATATTTTGGAGAAGGAAATGTGACGAAAGATGTGTTTTATTTTTCGGAGGAAGAATTGAGAAAGTGCAGTGTGTTGTTTCCAAACACGAGTCGGCAGGCGGTTTTCATATGGGAGAATGAGCGAACGATGAGTGGAATATCTTTCATCCTCATCAGTGGGTTGCTGCCAACTTTGAGTGCGGTTGAGTATAGTGGAAATATCAGCCAGAATACCTGGAAGCTGCGATCGGGTATTCATACCGGCATGCGGTTGAAGGATCTGGTGCAGCTTAATGGAAATGATTTTAATTTCTTTGGAAATACTTCTGAATTCTTCCTGATGGTAGAACCGGTAAACACGGGCTCACTTAACTTCAGCAAGACCGGTGTGATGCTAAGTTGTTTCGACAACGCATCCCCTATGTTAAAAAAGGAATTGGTTAGCGCATTGGAAACTGTTGAGAAGGGTCTGCCTCTCTACGTTGCCTATTTAATGGTGAGCAGGTAATGCAATTAAATCAACTCATTGCGTAACTCTCTACCGGTTCACAGGTGCAGATAAGGTTCCTGTCGCCAACTGTATTATTCACTCTCGATACGGCAGGCCAGAACTTGTTCAGCGAAACATACGGAAGCGGGAATGCAGCCTGTTGTCTGCTGTAGCTGTGTTTCCAGTCATCCGAGATTACATTGAGTTGTGTGTGTGGTGCATTCTTCAGAGGATTATCAGCCTTGTCTGATGTACCTTCTTCGATTGCCCTGATCTCCTGCCTAATGCTAAGCAGCGCATCGCAGAAGCGGTCGAGCTCAGCTTTGTCTTCGCTTTCTGTAGGTTCTATCATGATGGTACCAGGAACAGGGAAACTCATGGTTGGAGCATGGAAGCCATAATCCATCAATCTTTTTGCAACATCTTCTGCTTCTATGCCAGCGCTTTTTTTGAAGGGTCGAAGGTCGACGATGAATTCATGTGCGCATTGTCCATTATGATTGGTGTAAAGCACCTGGAATTCTTCCTGCAGTCTCGCACGCATGTAGTTTGCGTTGAGAATTGCGTATTCGGTAGCAGCCTTCACACCTTCTGCACCGAGAAGGCGAATGTATCCGTAGCTGATTAGAAGAATTGATGCCGATCCAAATGGTGCGGCAGAAACTGCATGGCTCTTATCCTTTCCGTTGAGCGATACGTGACCGGGAAGGTGAGGGGCAAGATGTTTCTTTACGCAGATGGGGCCCATGCCGGGACCGCCACCGCCGTGCGGGATTGCAAATGTCTTGTGCAGATTAAGGTGACAAACATCAGCACCGATGAGTCCGGGAGCTGTGAGTCCAACCTGAGCATTCATGTTTGCGCCATCCATATAGACTTGTCCACCGTGCTGGTGTATTACCTCGGTGATTTCCTTCACAGTTTCTTCGTACACTCCGTAAGTGCTGGGATAAGTAATCATGATTCCAGCGAGATCCTTCGAATGTTGTTCGGCTTTTGCTTTGAGGTCTTCAAGGTCGATGTAACCATTTTCCAGAGCCTTTACTACTACGACCTTCATTCCTGCCATTACTGCGGAGGCGGGGTTGGTGCCGTGCGCTGAAATGGGGATGAGCATCACCTTGCGGTTATGATCACCATTGCCTTCGTGGAATGATTTAATCGTGAGCAGTCCAGCGTATTCGCCTTGTGCTCCACTGTTGGGTTGAAGGCTGCAAGCATCCAGCGCAGTGATCTGGCAGAGATAATTCTCCAGTTCTGTGATGATCTGTGCATAGCCTTCAGTTTGTGATGAAGGCGCGAAGGGATGAATGCTGTTCCAGTGCTGCCAGCTAAGTGGTATCATCTCAGTAGCGGCATTCAATTTCATGGTGCAGCTTCCGAGGGAGATCATCGAAGTATTCAGCGAAAGGTCTTTGTTTTCGAGTGATTTTATGTATCGCATCATCTGGCTTTCGCTGTGGTGGCTGTTGAATACGGGATGCTGGAGGTATTCAGATTTGCGAAGCAGCGATTCGGGAATTCTTTCCAATTCTGTATCCTGACTGATGTCGAATGCCACAGGGTTGGTTTCGTTCTCGAAGCAATTGATCAGGTCGTACATGTCGTCGATAGTCTTTGACTCGTCAATTGAGATACCGATAAGATCGCCCCCGAAATATCTTAAATTGATTCGCTGCCTTTCCGCTTTCTCGCGAATGCCTGCGATATTCTTCACTCTGACTGTGATGGTGTCGAAGAAGTTTGCGGTGATGAGTTCAGCACCTCTAGCGCTGATTTCCTCTGCCACGGTCTGTGTGAGCACCGCGATTCTTGTGGCGATGGTCTTCAGTCCATCGGGACCGTGATAAACCGCATACATGGCTGCCATGTTTGCAAGAAGTGCCTGCGCGGTGCAAATATTTGATGTAGCCTTTTCTCTCTTGATGTGTTGCTCTCTTGTCTGGAGGGCCATTCTCAAGGCTCTGTTGTTGTCTGCGTCCACGCTCACGCCAATGATGCGACCAGGAATGCTTCTCTTGAAATCATCTTTAGCTGAGAAGAATGCTGCGTGCGGACCGCCGTATCCGAGAGGAACGCCGAACCTTTGCGCGGAACCAACTGCCACATCGGCTCCAAGTTCGCCGGGAGGAGTGAGCAGTGTGAGTGCGAGCAGGTCGGTTGCCATTGCCACGTATCCACCGGTTACGTGTACGGTTTCGATAAAGCCGCGATAATCTTCAATTGATCCTTTATCATTTG
>CBINHQ010000111.1:0-7125 GCA_966250475.1 uncultured Chitinophagaceae bacterium | reverse complement strand
CTATCTGCAGGATGAAGACAGCGCCTATTCCGGCATCAACGAATCCAAGTCAGAACTAATCGATATTTACTTCCGCAACAAGGAACTCTCAAGGGTTGTCTTCCGCACTGCCGTCACCGGTACCCTCTGGCCCATTCGCTCCAAGAGCCCGAGTGAAATGAGGTTGCAGAATTTCAGGTGGCTGGAGGTGAGGAGGCCGAAATCGAAACTGGAAATGTTTGAATAATTAGCTAATTAACTAATTAGCTAATTGTTCAGAACGTGAACCTTGCCGAGAACCCTATCGCCGCTGGTTCAAAATTTATATCCGAAACTATATTCAACTCAGGTTTCCAGTCGAGGGAAAGGTTGAGAGGCAGATTTGCAAATTTGTAATCGAGACCGAGTACACCCTGAGCGCCGAAGTTGGTATTGGTCTCGTTCTTTTCTGTGTTTGCATTGTACGACTTTACAAATCCGAGGTAGCCGCCGCCACCATAGTACCATTGAATGCCCGAGGCTGCAAATGGCTTGTGGATCTCTACCAATGCACCGAGAGCGAGAGGATCACCGAATGAGAAAAGTGCTTCCACCGCTGTGCTTTCGTTGAAGAAATGTTTCAGGGTAATCGAATTGTTGACCATTGCCTGGCTGCTGCTGAGGCGAACACCCAGTGCGGTCTTGTAGTCTTGCGCGGATACTGTCGAGGCCCAAAAAAATCCTGAAACGAGCAGGATAGTACACATTGACTTTTTCATGGTGATTTATTTAGTTCACTCATAGAACGAAAAACAATGCCATTTAAATCCAAAATATTTGTAAAACCTACATTGGCCAATTGGCTAATTAACTAATTGGCTAATTAGAAAAATGCGATTTTTTTCGTGTTTGTGCGTTTTTATGCGGGAATTTACCCTATATTTATTCCGCAAACTCAATCTAACGTTGCTTAAGAAAGAAAGGCAGGCCTATATACTGCACCAGGTAAACCTGCATAACAAGGTGCTTTCTTCTTCTCTTTCAGCCGATATCAATGTGTCGGAGGATACTATCCGTCGCGATTTACTGGAACTGGCAGAGGAGGGAAAGGTGATTAAAGTACACGGAGGCGCCCTTTCTCATTCTTTCAGCCAGGTACATTTCCCACCCAACGAAGTCTATTCACAATCGCAGAAGAAGAAGATTGCGCAGAAGGCAATTGGTCTCATCAGCAATGGCATGTTTGTGCTTACGAGCGGAGGCACTACCATTCTCGAGATGGCGAGAATGCTTCCACCACAATTGAAGGCCACATTCATTTCAGGAAGTATCGCGGCGATTCTCGAGTACATGCATCATCCCAACATCGAGGTAATATTAATAGGTGACAGGATATCGAAGAGCTCGAAAATCACTGTGGGTCCCGAAGCAATCGCCAAAATCAGGCAGATGAAGGCTGATATTTGCTTCCTTGGTACTAACGCTATTGACCTGAAGCATGGCATCACGGATAATGACTGGGATGTAGTGCAATTGAAGAAGGCGATGATCGAATCCTCACAGAAGGTAGTCTGCCTTTCCATTGCGGAGAAGATAAACACGTTTCAGCCGATACATATTTGTGAGTTGAAGAAGATCGATGTGCTGGTGACCGAGTTGCCCGCCGACGATCCCCTGTTGAAACCCTATCGCGATGCGGGTATAAAAGTTTTATGATCAATAGATTTCTTTAGTTTTGGCAACTGCTTATTAAAATATATCTAAAACAAACAAGCTATGAGAAAAATTCTCCGGTTATTGGTAGCATTCTCGCTGATGGTACTCGTACTGCCTCCGGCGCTTAACGCGCAGGAAAGGACGATCACGGGTACGATACTTTCGGCGGATAATAAGACTCCACTTGCGGGAGTCAACATCAGGGTAAAAGGCACCCGGCGTTTCACACAAACTGATGCGAATGGAAACTTCAGCATTCGTGTCAATCCCGGGGAAACACTCCAGGTATCGTATGTGGGTTATGAACCCCAGGAGATAAAACCAGGAGATGGCAATACCCTCGGCATCAGCCTGAAGGCATCTGAAGGCACACTTGGCGAAGTGGTCGTTACCGCGATGGACATCAAGCGTAACCCCCGCGAACTCGGTTACTCCGTACAGAAGGTAAGCGGCGATGACATCCAGGAAACTCAGAGGGAAAACTTCCTCAACAGTCTCCAGGGTCGCGTTGCAGGTCTCACCATCGGATCCACTTCCGGTGTGGCCGGTGCATCTTCCAGCATCGTGCTCAGGGGCTTCAACTCTCTTTCTCTTAGCAACCAGCCTCTCTTCATCGTAGATGGTGTGATCATGGACAACCAGACCATCGATGAGAACTCAGGCGGCGGCAGCGGCGTGGGAATGGTCGAAAGAACCGGTCTCACCAGCACCAGCAACAGAAACACTGACTACACCAACAGGATGGCCGACCTCAACCCAAATGATATCGAAACAGTAACCGTACTGAAAGGACCAGAAGCCACCGCGCTTTATGGTAGCCTTGCCAGTTCCGGCGCCATCGTTATCACAACAAGGAAAGGAAAGTCAGACAAGCTGCGTGTACAATACGATAACAGTTTCAGAATTCAGTCAGTACAAAGATTCCCCGAAGTGTATAACGGATACATGAACGGAACCAATGGCGTTGCTGACGACGTATTCCGCTATTTCGGTCCAGCTTATCCGGAAGGAACGAAGTTGTATGACAACAAGGATAACTTCTTCAGGACAGGTTTCGCGCAGACACACAATCTCGGAGCTGACTTCGGAATCAAGGGTTCGATCTTCAGAGCTTCTGCATCCTTCTTCGATCAAAAGGGTGTGGTTCCTGAAAACGAATACCAGAGACTTACACTTCGTCTTTCAAACACCACCAAGCTCTTCAAGGACAAGGTTGAAATCATGCCTTCTGTCACTTACACCACTGCTGATAATAAGAAGGTGTTGAGGAGTGCAGGTGGCTTCATGATCTCAATGCTTGTTTGGCCAAATACAGCTGACATCCGCAACTTCAAAGATGTTAGCGGCAATAAGATTCCTCTGTTCAGCTCTAATCCGAATTCTGACTACGACAATCCACTCTGGAACGTTAAGTACAACAAGAACGGTGACGAAACAGAGCGTCTCACCGCTACACTTGGTATCAACATCAATCCATTCGATTGGCTTACCGTTTCAGGAAGGTTCGGTTACGATAAGTATGATGTGGTTGGATACCTGCGTTACCATCCGCAGTCTTACTACATCTCTGCAGGTCTCGGTGGATTGCAGGATAACTTCTGGAGAAAGGTTAACAACTACAACCACACAATCACCGCTACTGCCAGGAAGAAATTCGGCGACTTCAGCTTCAGGCTGATGGGTGGTACGATGTGGATCGATAACAAGACTCAGATGTATGCAGTTAGCGGAACTGGCATCATCGATGAAATTGTAAATGGAAAGATGTATAAGGATGGTATTGAGTTGACAGATCAAAACTTCAACCAGTATGTACTTCCTGCTACAGACAGCAGCGCAACGAAGCCCAGTACACGCCAACGCCTTCTTAGGAATGTATATGGCGAGTACAACGAGGCAATCGTTCGCCAGTTTGCATACTTCGGTGAGTTTGCTGTAAGCTACAAGAACCTCGCGTTCGTTAACTACACACACAGGTTTGAAGCCGCTTCTACCCTTCCCGAACAGAACAGGAATTATAACTATCCCGGCGCAAGCATCAGTCTTATCATGTCGGACATCCTACCGTTCGTGAAGAAAGGAAACATCATAAGCTACTGGAAATTGCGCAGCTCTCTTGCAGGAACAGCGAGACTGAACGGACCTTACTCCACTCAGTCAGTTTTCTCTAACAACCTGACAAGCGGCGGCGGTTTCTCTTATGCATTTACCAATGCTAACCCCTGGCTCGGTCCTGAAAGGCAAAAGACTTATGAGCTCGGTACAGAGTTCAGGCTCTTCAGAAGCAAGCTTGGTCTCGATGTTACTTACTACAACACGCTTAACGAAGACCAGATCATCGAGAACTTCCGTCTCAGCTACGGAACCGGTTACGTGTTGAACACGCAGAACGCAGGTAGCACCAGAAACCAAGGTGTGGAAATCGTGCTTAATGCTACAGTAGTGAAAAAAGGTGAATTCTCGTGGGACATGAACTTTAACTTCAACAGGATGTGGAACGAGGTAGTGAAGCTTCCTGCAAACGTTGCTGAATACTACATCGCTGATACATGGCTTTATGGTAATGCAAGAGGTGGTGT
Source organism: uncultured Chitinophagaceae bacterium (assembly GCA_966250475.1). Lineage (GTDB taxonomy): Bacteria > Bacteroidota > Bacteroidia > Chitinophagales > Chitinophagaceae > CBINHQ01. The sequence continues at coordinate 2,872 of CBINHQ010000111.1, read as the reverse complement.
ACAACTTGGCAAGCCAACTACAACCATCACTTCATATGGTTATTCTCGTAACGATGCTGGTGATATCCTCATCAACCCAGCTACTGGTCTTCCTGTGATTGATGCGACGTTCAAAGTACATGGGGATAGGAATCCTGACTTCACTCTTGGATGGAACAACCAGCTCCGCTTCAGGAACTGGAGCCTCAGCTTCCTTTGGGATCTCAAAGTGGGTGGCGATGTGTTCAACGGTACAAACATGTTCATGACCGGTATTGGAAAGAGCATGCTCACAGCTGACAGAATGGAGCCCAGAGTAATTGAAGGTGTGTTGAATGATGGTTTGCAGAACACTGCTAACCCCACAAAAAACCCAATCGTAGTAGTGCCTTACAACAACTACCTCTACTACACTGGTACAGGCATGCCTGAAGAAGCATTCATTGAAAAGGATGTTAACTGGTTCCGCCTGAGGGATATCACGCTCAGCTATACCTTCTCGCAGAATTTTGTTCGTAAGATTAGGGGCATGAATAGCCTTGGATTCTTCATTACTGGAAACGACCTCATCCTCCTCACAAACTACAGTGGTGCGGATCCGGGTGTTAATGGTAATACTGCAGGTGGACGTGGTGTTGGTGCAACTGGTTTCGACTATGGCACACTGCCCGCTCCCATCAGCGTGAACTTTGGTCTGAGAGCAACTTTCTAACAATAAAAAAACTACAATAAAATGAAACAAATATTCAAGAAGATCTATGTAGTCCCGGCACTAGGAGCGATACTGCTGGGTTCCTGCGCCAAGAAGATCGACGAAGCATATACAAATCCCAATGCTACCGTAAGGGTGCCGGTAGAATCGTTGCTGCCAAATATCATCTCAAACATGACCATTAGTTACACCGCGCAGGGTACTAACTATGGTCCGCAGAATGATGGTATCCACATCGGCCGTTACGTGAATTACTGGGCAAATGCCACTTCACTCTATCAATACGACCGCATGTCCGGCGCCACTGGTGCGAGTGACCTCTTCGGTTCCATCTGGGCTATGCATTATTATGGTATGGGTCAGAACCTCAACCGCATGGTTGAGTGGGGTATCGAAGAACAGAAATGGGATTACGTTGGTGTAGGTAAAGCTATCCGTGCCTGGAGCTGGCTGATGCTTACTGATACTTATGGTGAGGCAATTCTCGATGATGCATTCAACACCAGCCTGCTTACATTCAATTACAATACGCAGGAAGAGATCTATGAAGAAGTGAAGAGAACAGCGCATGAAGCATTGTCGTACCTCGACAGAACAGACGGCAATGTTAGCCCTGCAAATCTTGCTATTGGTGATGCATGGGGCAATGAAGGCGATGTTGAAAAATGGAAGAAATTCGCTTACGCTGTGCTTGCAAGAGTATTCAACCGCTATACTAACAAAGCGAGTTATCAGCCCGATTCTGTAATTCACTATGCTAACCTGGCGATGAAGACAAACGACATGAACACCGCCGTTACATGGTCAAACGCAGGTGGTACAGGAACATACAGCTACTTCGCACCTTTCCGTGGTAACATCGGTGCTCTTCGCCAGACCAAGTTCGTAGCAGACCTGATGTCCGGCCTCAACCCAACTCTCGCAACAGATGAGGTTGATCCACGCGCTTACTACATCATCCGCGAGAATCCTGCTGGTGACTTCACTGGTATTCGCCTCACCAAAGGTCTTGACGGTTTAACAGACGCAACCGGTCCAGCGAACTTCTGGGGCAATGTGTTTACAAATTCAACAGCGCCGGGTAATGACGACAACGCCAGGTATATCTTCACCAATGGTCCAGAATGGCCAATCGCTACTGCAGCTGAGATGGCATTCCTGAGAGCTGAAGCTCATCACCGCAAAGGAGAAAAAGGAAATGCCCGCACTGCTTACATTGAAGGTATCAACCTGTTCTTCGATCAGTTGATCAGCGATTACGAAGACCACGTTCCTGTTCCCTTCCGCATCACTCCTGCCACAAGGGCTTCATACCTTGCTGATCCGGATGTTGTGCCTGCACAAGATGATCTCACACTTTCTCACATCATGCTGCAGAAATATATTGCACTATATGGCTGGGGAATGTTTGAAACCTGGGTCGATCTTAGGAGATATCACTACACAGATATCGATCCTCAGACAGGACAGCAGGTATATCGCGACTTCGTTCCTCCTACCGGTTCTGAATTGTGGCCTGACAACAATGGAAAGCTTGCCTATCGTTCAAGGCCGAGGTATAATTCAGAATACCTCTACAACAGAGACGAACTTGAAAGAATCGGAGCGCTTGCACTCGATTATCACACAAAGGAACCATGGTTCGCTCAACCCTAACCTCTAAAATCTAACTGAAATGAGTTTAAATAAAATCATAAAAACCGGATTGGGAGTGACGGTCTCCGCTCTCCTTCTCGCTTCCTGTACAAAGGATAATTCTAATTCATCAAGGGCGGATGAGATCAGGGATTTTGGGAACATGGCTCGCGTGCAGATATACAACGCCGCTCTCGGAACGCAACGCACATTCGCATATGCCGATGCCGAACGCCTCAACGGAGCCGCATTCATCTATTCGAATACGGCACACTCAGGTTCTGGTCTCACACATGCATTACCTGCAGGATTGCATGCGATGGTAGTTCGCGATACGCTTGGTAGCAGCGTGCAACCGCAGATATCCTTCGCGCAGGATTTCCAGGCTAACACCCAGTACACGATCTTCCTGTATGATACGATGAACGCGATCAAGCAGAAGACATTTGCTGCGAATATCGTAAGGCCGACCGACGGACAGGCACGCGTACGTTTCGCGAACTTTGCATTCCTCAAGGGTGCAACACCTCCAAATGTGGATGTGTT
>CBINHQ010000110.1:0-7125 GCA_966250475.1 uncultured Chitinophagaceae bacterium | reverse complement strand
AAGGTGAAAAGCTTAGCGGCGGCGGCACCTCAAGCGGACTGATGAGCTTCCTCAAGATCGGCGACAGGGCAGCAGGAGCTATCAAAAGCGGCGGCACCACTCGTCGCGCGGCAAAGATGGTCTGCCTCGACCTCGATCACCCCGAGATCGTACAGTTCATCAATTGGAAGGTGGAAGAAGAAAAGAAAGTTAGTGCACTCATCAACGCAGGTTACTCCAGCGACTATGAAGGCGAAGCATACAGAACAGTGAGCGGTCAGAATTCAAACAACTCGGTTCGCATTCCAAATTCTTTCTTCGATAAGCTGAAGAACAACGAAGACTGGGAATTGATCGGACGCATGGACGGAAGAGTAATGAAGAAAGTTCCATCACGTGAACTTTGGAACCAGATCGCATACGCCGCATGGCGCTGCGCTGACCCAGGCACTCAATACAACACTACCATCAACGAATGGCATACATGTCCCGAAGGCGGAGAGATTCGCGCATCCAACCCCTGCTCGGAATACATGTTCCTCGATAACACCGCATGCAACCTCGCTTCCTCAAACCTGATGAAGTTCTACGATGCGGAAAAGAATTACTTCGATGTGGAAGGTTACGAATACAACTGCCGCCTCTGGACTGTTGTGCTCGAGATCTCTGTACTCATGGCGCAATTCCCTTCCGAAGAAGTTGCACAGCTCAGCTATGAGTATCGCACACTCGGCCTGGGTTATGCAAACCTTGGTACATTACTCATGGTTAGCGGCATTCCTTACGACAGCGAAGAAGCAAGGGCAATGGCAGGAGCAATCACAGCAATCATGACCGGTACAGCATACAGGACTTCAGCTGAAATGGCTGGCGTGCTTGGTGCATTCCCGAGATATGAAGAAAACAAAGAGCACATGATGCGCGTAATGCGCAATCATCGTCTCGCGGCTTACGACGCTGACGAATATGAAAACCTCAGCGTGAAGCCTCAGGGCATCAAAGCAAAGTATTGCCCCGACTATCTTCTCAAGGCTGCATGCAATGCATGGGATGAGGCAGTTGAGCTCGGAGAAAAATACGGCTACCGCAACGCGCAGGCAACTGTGATCGCACCAACAGGCACCATCGGTCTCGTGATGGATTGCGACACAACTGGTGTTGAGCCTGATTTCGCTCTCGTGAAGTTCAAGAAACTTTCCGGAGGCGGATACTTCAAGATCATCAACCAATCGGTTCCAGTTGCGTTAAGAAACCTCGGATATTCTGAAAAGGAAACCGAAGCGATCATAAGGTATGCAGTTGGCGCAGGAAACTTCGCAGGAGCTCCTCACATCAACCACCAGGTGTTGAGTGAAAGAGGATTCATTGCCGAAGAAATCAAGCGTCTCGATGCTGCAGTCGCCACTGCATTCGACATAAACTTCGTATTCAACAAATACACATTGGGTGAAGAATGCCTGCAACGTCTTGGCTTCACACCTGAGCAATACAATGATTTCGAATGGAGCCTGCTCGAAGCGCTTGGCTTCAGCGACGAAGAAATAGAAGAAGCTAACGACTATGTCTGCGGAACCATGATGCTCGAAGGAGCACCAGGTCTCAAAGAAGAGCACCTGCCAGTATTCGATTGTGCTAACAGGTGTGGGAAGAAAGGTCAGCGTTACATTCACGCGCACGGTCACATCCGCATGATGGGAGCTGCGCAGCCATTCATCAGCGGCGCCATCTCGAAGACCATCAACCTTCCTCACGAAGCAGCGGTTGATGAGATCGCCGATGCCTACATGCTTAGCTGGGAACTCGGACTCAAGGCTTGCGCACTTTACAGAGATGGATCGAAATTGTCTCAACCGCTCAGCAACAAGTCCGACAAGAAAAAGAAATCTACCGACGACGCAACTGCGAAGAAGGAAGAAGTTGATGAAAAAGTAGTGAGCCAGTCCAACATCGTTGATCTGGGCAAACTCACCGTTGAAGAATTGCTGGAAGAAGTTCAGAAACGCGTACAGGCTTCGCCTGACACTAAGCTGAAGAGGAAACTTGCGAGCATTGTAGAGCGTCGCTCTCTCCCTGCAAAGCGCCGCGGCTTCACGCAAAAGGCAAAGATCAATGGACAGGCAGTGTTCCTTCGCACTGGCGAATACAGCGATGGCACACTCGGTGAGATCTTCATCGACATGGCAAAGGAAGGCGCAACCATGCGCAGCATGATGAACTGCTTTGCCATCTCAATTTCCATCGGCCTGCAATATGGCGTGCCGCTCGAAGAGTTCGTAGACAAGTTCGCGTTCACCAAGTTTGATCCTTCTGGCTTCGTGGAGCATCCAAACATCAAGTCAACTACTTCAATTGTCGACTTCATCTTCCGCGCACTCGGTTACGAGTACCTTGGAAGGACTGACCTCGTTCACGTGGTTGACAAACCCGAAGTAATGAATACCGGTGCCGATGACTGGGATGATATTCCCTCCTCACTCGAGTATGCAAAGGCGCCTGAACTTTCAAGCGTGAGAGTGACACCTTCGTCAGGAGGAGGTTCATCAACCCCGACAAAGAATCAACGCGTGGCTCAAAGCGCGAAGGTTGACAGTGGAATTGATGCACTCAACGCAGCCGCGAAAAACATGCAAAGCGATGCGCCTGCATGTAATGTATGCGGACATATTATGATGCGTAGCGGCACTTGCTACAAATGTCTTAACTGCGGTAACCAGGGAGGTTGCAGCTAGTAAAAAGTAAGTACACGGACGGAAAACCAAACGATGTACCCACCTTCATCCCGCCTTCATGGCGGGATGCTTTTTTATAGTAAGTTTCCTTTGATTTAGATCAAAACGCTACTTGAAAACACCTAGCTAAATCTAAATCAGTGGTTAAACACTATATTTTGATACGTAGGACTCCGTGCACATTTTCACATGCCCTTCTATCAATTCTACTTAATCTTTGCGCAGTTGATACAGATTGTTGGTTGATTGTTAACAAGAATTGCCGATTAGGTATAATCTTTGTTAAATCCAATTAGCGGAATTTAATTCCGAATGTTGATCGAGGTTAAGTTTCGCGATATCCAATTTTATGAAAAACAACTAACGCTTTATGCAATCCAAATCTACCTATGCAAAACTTTTTAAGTTAGCGTTGTTTCTCTTTGCCTTCACTTTCACCGGATCGGCTTATTCGCAGATCCTGTTACAAACATCTTTCGAAGGTCCTAACCCCTGGTCGGGTGTCTCAAACAGTCAGAGTTGTTGTTCACATTCCGTTACGGCTTCTACCGAACGTGCAAGTCATGGCTCGCAGTCGTTCCGTGCGGAAGTGAGGGCAAACGACCCTGCAGTATCTTCAGGATACAGAGCTGAGATCACCACTCCGGGAGTATCTGATGTGGGTGATATGTGGTATGGCTGGTCAATGTATTTTGAAAAGAATGGAACTGGCAACTGGAGCCCGGGATGCTGCGGTCACATGGTGCAGTGGCATCCGGAAAACAGTAGCGGATCCGCATCGCTTTCACTCTGGTATACCACGCAGGGCGGAAGCGCTGTGTGGGATGTGGCCGTGAATCCATCAGGTGGTTCGGGTGTAACACACCAGACACAGCGTGCCGATGGCGGACCATTGCTTCCAATCGTTGCCAATACATGGCATGATGTGGTGTTTCATTGTAACTGGACTACCGGGTTGATCGAATTTTACCTTAATGGTGAACTCTACTTCCAACGCTCGGGTCTTAACTACGCAGGAGGTCCCGGTCAATACTTCAAACTTGGTATGAACAGGTGGACGATGAACAACACCTGGGTAATCTTCTATGATAACCTCAAAATTGGAAGAAACGTTACATATAATGATGTGGCGCCAAACTCTGCGCCTCCTGCCAATCAACCTCCAGTGGCGAATGCAGGAAGTAATCAGACGATTACGCTTCCCACATCTACTGTTACATTGAATGGTAGTGTCAGCGACCCTGATGACAACATCAGCACAGTTGCGTGGACAAGGGTGAGCGGGCCTACTACTTACAATATCACGAATCCTTCTTCTGCAATTACAACAGTTACTGGCCTGGTACAGGGTACGTATGTGTTCAGGCTGACAGTAACCGATGAAGAGGGGGCGACGGATACAGACAATGTTTCAATTACAGTGAATCCTCCTGCAAACGTTTCGCCTACGGCAAATGCAGGTAACGATATTACTTTAACGCTTCCTGTCAACTCCACCACACTGAGTGGTTCAGGAAATGATACGGATGGAAGCATTGCATCCTACGCCTGGGCAAGAGTGAGTGGTCCAACCACATACACGTTGGGAAGTCCAAACAGTGCAACGACTGCGCTCACCAACCTGGTGCAGGGAACTTATGTGTTCAGACTTACCGTGACGGATAATAATGGAGCGACGGGAACGGATAATGTAACCGTGACTGTTAACGGCGCGGCGAACCAGCCACCGCTGGCAAACGCCGGAGGAGATGTGTCGATTACATTGCCTGTCAACTCAACTACACTCAATGGTACGGCCATGGATGCTGATGGAAGCATTGCATCATATGCATGGTCGAGAGTAAGTGGCCCGACAACATTTACTATCGGCAGTCCAACCAGCGCTTCAACAGTTGTGTCGAATCTTGTGCAGGGAACCTATGTGTTCAGGCTCACGGTAACCGATGATGATGGAGCAACTGATACAGATGATGTGTCTGTGGTTGTGAACGCATCAACTGCTCCGGCTAACAATCCGCCGGTGGCAAACGCGGGAGCTAATATTACAATTACGCTACCTGTTAGCAGTACAACGCTCTCTGGTTCGGCAACAGACTCTGATGGAACAATCAGCAGCTACAACTGGACAAGGGTGAGCGGTCCTGCATCTCATACATTCGCGAACGCGAACGCGGCATCGACTCTTGTTTCAAACCTTGTGCAGGGGACCTACGTATTCAGGCTCACGGTAACTGACGATGATGGCGCAACGGACACAGATGATGTGACGGTAGTTGTGAATGCTGCGCCTAACCAGGCACCTGTGGCGAACGCAGGTAATGATGTACTGATGCATCTGCCGATTAGCAGCGGTACACTCATTGGAACAGGGTCTACAGATAACGATGGAAACATTGTATCCTACGTATGGTCGAAAGTTAGCGGTCCTACAAGCTTCACTATTGTGAGCCCGAATGCATCGACAACATCAATTACAAATCTTGTAATGGGAGTCTATGTGTTCAGGTTGACAGTTACGGATGATGATGGTGCAACCGCCATCGACCAGGTGACAGTAACGGTGAATGCACCTCCTGTAGCGAATGCCGGAACCAATACGGTTCTTACGCTGCCTACAAACGCAACCACGCTGAATGGTAGCGGATCATCTGATCCAGACGGAACCATCACTACATATACATGGACTCGCATCAGCGGACCCACTACATTAACCTTTGCGAATGCGAATGCGGTTTCGACCGGAGTGAGCAACCTTGTGCAGGGTGTGTATGTGTTCAGGCTGACAGTGAGGGATAACCGTGGCGCTGTTACAACTGCTGATGTGACCGTTACCGTAAACGCTGCCGCTCCGCCTCCGCCAAACCAGGCGCCTGTGGCTCGCACTACCGGCGACATCGTTCTGCACATGCCTAACAATACAGCCCGCCTCGACGGCACACAGTCTACGGACGCCGATGGTAGCATCGTTTACCGCGAATGGACACAGCTTGCAGGACCAACAACTGCAACGCTGACTAACTCACTCGCAGCAGCTACTGACGCTACAGACCTTGTGGTGGGTGTGTACCAGTTCGAGCTTAAGGTGAGGGATAACGATGGGGCAGAATCTACCACCACGATTAACGTGACAGTGAAGAATAAAAACAACGAGGATATCTATTGCAATCTCTATCCGAATCCTGCAACCACTACCCTCAATGTGAAATATATCGATCCTGAGAACGGGCAATTGATATTCGCCATTTACGATGCCAATAACAGGTTGCTCGCCCAGGAAATGGTAAGCAAGGATATGGTCACGTTGGTGCATACCCTCGATGTGAGCAGGCTCAATGGTGGTGTTTATTTCTTAAAGATTACCTCTAAGGATAAAAAAGTCGTAAGGAAGTTCGTTAAGAATTGAGTTTAGGTGAAATAAAGATGGAACGGCAGCTGGTCTCAGTTGCCGTTTTTTATTCCTGCTGCGGGGGAATTCTGACCAGATAGGTCGATAGCGAATATTGTATGAATGACTGACTCGTACTGAATTGAAGACGATGAGTGCTAATTAACCCCGTAAAATAACGATACCTGAAAGAGGGTATTTCGGGCGGAATAACTCCTACAATTCCTTGACCCGGGGGTTTACATTTGCAACATAATCCTATTCAAATGAAGACACGCAATCTTTTCTGGCTGGCCATCATCATCATTATCGTTCAATCATGCAGCAGGGCGATGACGCCTTATGAAGCGGCGAACAACCCCCGCGGCAAGAAATGCAGACCTATCAGGTAGTGTAAGGGCCGAAAAGATTTCCTATTGCCCCTTCAAGCATGGGGAATTTTTCAACCACGTATGTTTTAACTGTTTCCAGCGCCTTGCGTGCCTGTTCTTCAGTGAGGCCTGCTTCCTCTTTGAGTTTTGTTATCAGCTCTTCCATGTGTTAGGGTTTAATGTGAAATAATTTTATCCAAGGTAAGGCAAAAAAGGTTCCGGATTTTCCGGCACAGGAGAGAATGTGATTTCCTTCCCCGGCCATTCAGCTCCTTTCGATTCCATATCCTGATTTGCCGGCAGGGATCGCTCTCACAAAGTGAAGCTGCATTCACTTCAATCTTCTGTTTCTTCAACATTCTTTTGTTTGATGTGATGTCATACATTTTGTTGAATGTTTTTTCTGTAAATGAAATTCATAAGTTTCATTTCAAGATAAATGCAGAAGCATCAAAAGATTGAAGACCTTCTTGCAAATAAAATGAAGGGTCCTGGCATCTCCTCAGCAAAAAAAATCCGTGTCATCCGTGTAATCCGTGCCAAAAACCACATTCCATTGATGAATCAAACATGAATTAATCATCAATCTCTCTTTTCCTCAGCGAAAAAATCCGTGTCATCCGTGTAATCCGTGGCTAAACTTTATTCTCCGTGGCTTCTT
>CBINHQ010000109.1:0-7155 GCA_966250475.1 uncultured Chitinophagaceae bacterium | reverse complement strand
TTCTCTATTATTCATCAACGACGGGCAGAATCTCGAAGAAATGAATTTCAGAGACTCTCTTGACGAACTTTCCAGGCAAGGACTCAACAATCCGCTGATCTGCGTGGGTATTCATGCGGGAAAGGATCGCAAGCATGAATACGGAGTCGCGGGAATTCCTGACTACCTTGGAAGGGGAGAAAGAGCCCAAGCGTATACCAATTTCATCACCGACGAATTGCTGCCGCATGTTCATGCATTATTCAAAGGAATTGAATTCAGAAATAATTCGTTTGCAGGGTTCTCCCTGGGAGGATTGATGGCGCTCGACATTGTTTGGACGCATCCTTCTTTGTTCAAACTTGCAGGAATCTTCTCCGGCTCCCTTTGGTGGAGGAGTATCGACCAGGAAGATCCGGACTATGACGATGACAAGCATCGCATCATGCACCAGCGAATTCGGAATGGCAGTTATCATCCCGGGTTAAGATTCTTCTTTCAATGCGGAAATAAGGATGAGACGATGGATCGAAACAAGAATGGCATCATCGACTCAATCGACGATACTCGTGATCTCATCAGCGAACTGGTGAAGAAGGGTTATCATGAAGGCAGGGACATATCATATCTTGAAATGCCTGATGGCCGCCACGACATCGAGACATGGGCCAGGGCAATGCCCGATTTTCTGAAATTTTTGTCAGAACAAATTTGATTGGAAAAAAACGTGCTTCTTATGAAAAGGATTGCATCGCTTTTAATCATTCTAATTGCGCTGAATGCGAATTCGCAACTTCCTCCTTCTCCGGACAGCATGATGCTGATTAATCTCAACCAGCGAATAGATGATCTCGTGGTGGAGCGTAAAATAAACAACCTCGACAGCCTGTATGCTGAAGATTTCGTGTTCAGTCACGGCAGCGGAAGAGTAGAGGGTAAGTCCGGATGGTTGAGAACTGTAGGAAGAAACAACTACATCATTCGCAGACACGATTCGGTATCTGTGCAACAGCATGGAAACATAGCTGTACTGAGAGGAATGATGTACATCGAAAGAAAGGGAAGAGAGAAACGGCCTGATGCGAAATACAAACTAAAATACATTCGAGTGTTTGCAATGAGAACGCAGAGATGGCAATTGATCTCACACACCACCACCTGGGAGTCCCACCTTGAATGAGGTTGATGAAAATTTATTAAAGCTCAGGTACTCTCACACCCTTCCATCCGCTCAGCCTGTAGACAAAGAATTTCTTTGCTGGCTTTCCGCTTCGCTTCACGAGCAGAGTCTTCACCAATTCCAGTTTTTCATAATAATCATAATAGGGAAATGAGACTTCATCTGTCTCAATGGACGAAATGATGCAGTAGGCTGCACTCATATTCGCCTCGTCAACTCTTTCTTCATTCAACCATGCGTATTGATGAAGCTCATTGATCTCCCCAAGTCCGATGACAGGTATGGAACCAAAATCAGAGAAATAATATTCCAGATGCGCGCCCCACCACTTCGCGCAGACAAGAGGTGCATTTGGCGGCATTCTTCCGGATTCCTGTTCAGAATAATAAAATGCGACAAATTCCTCTCCAGCTTCTTCCCATCCGAACTTGTCAAGGGTCACATCGCCCTTACCTAATTTCTGTGATGACTTGCTGCCGTAAGTGCCGGGGTAGAAGCTCACCGTAACCAACCATGCCACAATGAAGAATAGGAATGTTGCAATCCCCACACGCAGCCATGAAGGAAAGATTCTCTTGAACTTCCTTCGTTCCAGCCATACCGCAGCCGCAGGAATCAGGGAAGTGTAAGCAGGTCCGCTCCAATGCGGCCAGATATCGCGGAAAATGGAAATGAAGATGAAGAGTCCAGCCATCGGCAACGCTACATAATTGTACGCGGTGAGGGTAGGAGGGTTCTTCCTTCGGCTTCGGTATGCTGCCACCAACGCGATGCCGATGAGGAGAAAGTTTACAGGATTGTTTACGAGCACCTGTCCGAGCAATTCAGTGAGAAAAGAATCTTTATCCTGCAAGGCTTCTGAAATATCAACCCGCTCGCTATGAAATCGCCAGGTGATGAAATCATACTTCATGTTCCAAATCAGAAGCGGGCTAGCGATGATCATGGAGATGAATAATGAGATATAGGTCTGTTTCTTCTTAAGCCACTCGCGGTTGTGAAAGAGAATGAAGAGTCCCATACCGAGCCAGAGAAATACGCCGTGCACCTTGCTCATGATGCAGAGTCCGGCGCCAATGCCGAAGCCGATCCATGACTTCCAGTCGTTTTCATTTTGGATGAGCCGGGCGATCATCCAGAGGCAAAAAGTCCAGCAGAGGAGTTGAGGTGAGTCGGGCATGACGAGAATTCCAGCCACGATGCCGGCATAGAAGGAAACATTAAAGAGTATTACCGAATACCATCCGGCCTTCTTATTCGCGATGATCGTCACTGCGCGGTACATGAACCATGAGGAAAACGCGCAACTGACGATGCTTCCCAGTCTCACAAACAATTCATATTCCTGCAATGTAAGGTTGAGTGTGAAGATCCTGACCCCAAGCGCCACGAGCGGGGGATGGTCGAAATAATTCCATTGGATCTTCTGACTGTAGAGCCAATAATAACTTTCGTCGTTGCCCAATTCAACAATGGATGCGATAATCAGCCGAAGCAGAGAAAATAATAAAATCGCGGTTATGGTCCTTTTATCCCAAAGCATGCCTGGTAGAAGGTACGATTTGCGTGCCAGTTCTGGGAAAGTTTGGGGTTTGGGGTTTGGGGTTGGGTTGAGGTTTAAAAGTTTAAAGGTTTAAGAGTTTAAGGGAGTTTGAGGTTTGGGGTTTGATGTTTGGGGTTTGAAATTTGAACAAAGCCCTGAAAGGGCGGCCCAGCCTGGCACAGGGTGAAGCCCTGTGATCCTTGGAGTTTTGAGGTTTAAAAGGTTAAAGGTTTAAGGGTTTATGGATAGGAAAGCCTTCCATGGATCGAAGTCCCTCATCTCTCATCCCTCATCTCTCATCCCCGAATTACATCGTAGCAGGCTCCTCATCCCCGATACATCCAGGCAGACTCCTACCCCTTGATTTTTGCCAAATTCCCAAATTTCCGGTTTCCCCTATTGCAATACATTACAATTACTTGTATTTTGGCAGTCCGCCCTACTTGCAAAACAAGCCATCAACCAATTAACCTTATGAGTAGATTCCTATTGACCAACCTGGTAGGACTTCTTATTGCATTTATCAGCCATTCACAACAAGGAATCGCTGTCTTGCCCGGACCTCATCCCGAGGCAGGTACATTCAATCTATTTAATCTCCCTCCCGATCCGGAAGACACCATTCATCATGTCACTCCACTGCAGTTCTGCGATGGTGGAAGTGTAGTATTAATTGCCAACAGCGCTCCTCCCGGTGCTACGTTTCAATGGTTGTTAAATAATGGCAACATTACCGGTGCAACCAATTCAACCTACCTGGCTACTGCTTCAGGGATTTATTCGGTTGTGGTAATGACGACAACCGATACTGTCACGTACGATCCGGTGACGGTGACAGAGTTTCCCAATCCCATTGTAAATTTTTCATTCAATAATAATGATGCGTGCTCCGGCACTCCCGTGCAATTCATCTCGAATATTACGAGCGGCACTGCGCCATTTACCTATGCCTGGGACTTTGGAGATGGAGCAACTTCCACACTCTCGAACCCTGTGCATACTTTCACTTCGTTAGGTTGTGCAACGGAAGACTTCACTGTGACCTTGGTAATTACGGACGTGAATGGATGCACACATTCCATTCAAAAGACCATCACCGTAAAGCAGGTTCCGGATGTAAATGTAGCGGATGTGGATGTTTTCTTTCCCTTCAGCAACTGCGAGAATGATCCCACACAGGCGAATCCCAATTTCGACATCACCCTCACGAATAATTCTCCCAGCTCTTCCTGTATAGTTTCTTATTCCATCAATTGGGGTGATGGAAACATACAAAACAACGTATCGTTCCCGATCTCGCACACCTATACCTCACTCGGTGCATTTCAATTGCAGGTAACAGCATTGGGTACGAATGGTTGCTCGAATACGCGTACGTATACTGTGGCCAATCAAACCAATCCCGCTGGCGGACTCGGAACGCTCGGCGCAACCACAGGTCTCTGCGCACCAGCAGTCGTTCCGTTTGTGATCAGCAACTGGCAGAATAATTCACCCGGTACAACGTACCTGCTTGAATTCGGAGATGGAACTTCCGTCACGCTCACACATCCTCTCAATGATGCAATGACTGCTGATACGGTCTACCACACTTACACTGAATCTTCATGTCCTTCGCCAACATACACAGCCACGCTCACGGTTATCAATGCATGTGATGAGACGCCTTATACCGCGGGTAACATCCAGATTCGCGAGAAGCCTGGCGCTGACTTCACCACACCGGAAAATGTCTGCGTAAACACTCCCGTGTGTTTCACAAACGAAACCCAACTCGGAAACTTCGGACCAAATTGTTCATCTGTTACGCAATATGAATGGAACTTTGGAGATGGAAGTCCGACGAGTAGTGCAGAGAATCCCTGTCACACTTACACAACACCCGGCACCTACACGGTAACGCTAACGGCCACGAATCCCTGCGGAAGTTCAGTCATCACGAGACTGGTTTGCGTAGTAGCTCCGCTCACGCCCGCATTCACAATTGATAACAACGAAGGTTGCGCGCCTCTTACAGTAACTACAAACAATACTACTCCGGTCACCGGTTGCCAGCCTCCAGTTTTCAGTTGGTCGGTGATCTTCACCGGCAATTCATGTAATACCGTATCCGGATGGAGCTTCATCAATGGAACTGATGCGAGTTCGGTGAATCCTCAATTTCAATTCACCACCGCCGGAAACTATACAATCGTTTTACAGGCCACCAATGCTTGCGGAACATTCACTACCACACGAGAGGTACTTGTAGAAGCGCCGCCAATCTTAACCCTTTCATCCATTCCTAATGCATGTGGCAATGCAACGATTACACCGACAGCGGTTGCGACGAATTGCGGCAATGGTCAATTGGCCTATGCATGGACATTCTCAGGAGGAACACCATCGACATCCGCTCTTCCGAACCCAGGTCCAATCACATTCAATTCGCCCGGTACGCACACGGTTTCACTCACCGTGACGAGCGACTGCGGACCGGTAACGCAGACACAATCTTTCACGATATATCCCGTACCCGGAGTGAACAATCCCGGCCCGCAATCCTATTGCCCTGGTGCTACTACGAGTGCATTCAACTTCACCGGAACGCAACCTGGTGCAACTTACTCGTGGATCAACAGCAATCCCGCGATCGGACTTCCTGCATCAGGAAGCGGAAGTGTGATTCCATCTTTTGTTACTGTGAATAATGGCAGTGTTCCAATTAGCGGAACTATTACAATGAACGTAACTGCGAATGGATGTAACTACACGGAGGATTTTATAATTACGATTAATCCAAATCCTCCCGCGCCTGTTGCCACAAATCCGGTGAATTATTGCCAGGGAAGCATCGGCGCACCTCTGACTGCAACTGCATTGCCTGGTCATACCCTGAATTGGTACACATCTGCAACTGGAGGAACTCCATCGACTACAGCGCCAGTGCCCGACGCGACCAATCCCGGAACTACTTCATACTATGTCAGTCAGACTAACACTGCCACGGGCTGTGAAGGTCCTCGTGCGGCAATCGATGTGATCGTAAATCCATCGCCGGCGATCGGTTCATTCAGTTCAACGAATCCTACTGCATGCGGCACAGCTACAGGGACGATCACACTTACTGGTCTCACTGCAGGATTAAGCTATACAGTGAACTATGTGAAGAACGGATCACCTTTCTCTGTAACACTTGTTGCAAATGCATCGGGCAATATTATCATTCCAAATCTCACAGCAGGAAACTATACCGGCATCAGGGTAGTATTAAACTTTTGTCCTTCCAATTTTGCAGGGCCGGTTTTATTGGTTGATCCGAATCCGCCAGCAACCCCAGTCGTTTCAGCCAATTCTCCATTGTGCGTTGGATCAACTCTTCAATTGAATGCAAGCACAACAACAGGCGGTGCTGTCACTTACAATTGGACAGGACCCGGAGGATTTACCAGCACAGATCAAAACCCTCAAATCACAAACGTTACATTCGCCAATGCTGGACAATACACGGTTACCGTTACCATTAATAGTTGCAGTAGCAGCGAAAGCGTAATGGTTGATGTGAATCCAACTCCCGGCAAGCCTCAGGTTGTTCGTCCTGTTGAATACTGCCTGAACGCAACTGCATCTCCTTTGTCAGCCACACCCGATGCTGGCAACACGTTAACGTGGTACGACAATCAGGCGCTGACAAACGGCACGCCGAATGCTTTCACTCCTGCTACCAATGCACCTGGCACCACGATGTATTACGTCACGCAGACAAATTCATTTAACTGTGTGAGCGATACCGCAGCCATCGCAGTGATTGTTTATCCCTCCATCACTGGCAATATCATTGGAAGAGATACGACACTTTGTTCCGGCAATGCGCCTAATCCTCTCACTTCACATTCGACATTGGGAGGAGGCAATGGAGCCTTCACTTTCCAATGGCAGATTTCAACAGATGGCGGCGCAACCTGGAGCGTTATACCCGGAGCAACAAATGCATCTTTTTCACCCGGGCCAATGAGCAGCACCACACACTTTCGAAGAAAGGTATGGAGTGGTCCTTGCGGTGAGGACATTTCGAATGCGGTGGTGATAACTGTTCAAGGCACCCTCAGCAACACAGGCATCAGCGCTGACCAGGTGATCTGCGCCAACACATCACCTGCAGAACTTAACGGTCAGGCGCCTTCCGGCGGAACAGGAGTCTTCACTTATGAATGGGAAGTGTCAACAGATAATGTGAACTGGACAATCATTCCAGGTGCAAACGCGCAGAACTTCCAACCGCCCGTGCTTACAACTACAACTTATTATCGCAGGAAGGTTAGCAGCGGCGCTTGTGATGCATACTCTGCTCCTGTGGAGATCATCGTTAATCCGATTCCCGTAGCGACGCCCATTGATGATCTCTTAGTCTGTAACACGAGTACTGTGCCCGCAATCAACTTCACATCTGTTCCTGCAAACAATGTGAGTTTCG